>CAYRRJ010000095.1:0-5865 GCA_964426645.1 uncultured Campylobacterales bacterium
CTACATTATAAATATGTCCCAAAAGTGAGATTGGTAATTATAGCAAAAAATAATCAACATTATTTCTATACCGTAAAAAAATCTTTAACATCATCAAGTTCAATATATTTTTTGCCATCACATTCATATATTTTTTTATTGGAGATAAATTGTATAAGGCATTCACTACTTAATCCGATTTTTTCAAACTCAGAAATACAGATATACCTTTTAGTATCTTTTTGTTCTATTTTAAGTCCATAGAACATATCTTTTTCTTGAGGAATATGAATATTTACAACCAAGTTTCCATTACTGTCAAAATGAGGTTTTTCACTTATTTTATCCAATGCTTCCAGTCTTGATAGTTTCTCTTGAAACTCTATAAAACCGATAAATCCGTCCATTGATATACAGCTAAAGGTATGTGCCTTTACAGAGTTTGTATAAGAAAGAACCTGTTTTTTACAACTGCTGAGTGTGACGGTAGAGGGTTTTTGAATGTTGCTTATAATTTTAAATTTATAAATAGAGTTCAAAGTTTGGATAGTTAATTCTTCTTCGTTATATTCATATTTTAATATATAAGAGGTTCTAAATGCAAATCTGTATCGACACTCTTTTGTCTTAAAATAAGCATATCCGTTATCTGAAAATGTTAATTCTCCCTCTTTTCCTTCATAACAAGTAAATTGAAAGTTTGTAGTTGAGATTAAGATTGCATTTATATTCATTCTCTCCCTCCCAATCCTCCTGATTGCTCTTTTTGTTTTTCTTCTGCTTTTATATCTTCGGTACTCATAATCATCTCCTTATACAAGCGGAAAGAGCTTGTCTATATTGAAAAATACATATATCGATATGGCTAAAAATATAATTTTTGCTGTCTCTCTAATAACAAGCTTTCTATAAGGCAGATATTCCATATCCTTTTTAAATTTGCTTATCATTTTGCTTATCATTTCGGACTCCTTTTGTTTTTCTCTTTTTTTAACTCTTCGAGTCTCTTGGTATATCTTTTTCTGTAGAGTTTTTTTGTTTCGGTAGTTGGTTTTTTATAGCTCATAAGTCTCTCGCTAGGTACTTTTAATTGCTCTTCTACCCATTCATGCAACTCTTTGCTAAATCTGTTTTCGGTCTCTACCATCTTGTCGTGTGCCCAGTTTTGAAGGTCGCGAAACTGAGGTAGTATTTTTCTTTTATATATAGGATCCCAATCGGGGTTGGTGTGCCACTCCCAAACCTGTATGCCGTCTCCTTTGTTGTATCTGTAAAACGGATTTATAGTCGGCATCAAACCGCCTATTAGTAAATTGGTATTTTTGTAAATTGCTTTGTGGTATTCTATACTCTTAAATGAGTTATACTCGATTGTTTTTAAAGAGTTAACCAAATCCAAAGAGACCTCTTCAAGGTAGGTTATAGTGTCCAGTATGCGTCCTAAAACTATATGGAGAGGAAAACTCTTAGGCTTACTCTTTATCTCTCCCGTTTTTTCGTCTTTTTTGGGTTCGGCTCTTACTATAAGCTGGTCATTCTCTATAGAAGCAGGAGTGTCTATATCCCAGATTTTGATATTCATCATATCCGTAGGTATGGAATCAACCATTTTGTGAAGATTTAAAACCGCTTTTGAGATAACATCCGTACTCTCTTTGAAACTTTTCAAAACCTTTGAGTCTGTTGCATCTTTTTCCTGCAACATTTGTGATATGGATTTGAACTTCTCATTCATTTCGGAAAGTTTTTCATTGGTTTCGGCAATTTGTTTTTCAAACTCCTCTTTTGTTTTTGCCTCTATGGTTTTAGAGACTCTCTCTACAATCTCTTCCTCCATGTTGTTTATCTTGTCCTGTATGGCCTGCATTGTTTTTAGAAGTTGCGTTTGAACATCTTCTTGGTTTTTTTCTGTTTTTTTCATTTTAAAACTCCATTGTTTTAATTTTTCACTAATTATACAACAGGGATTGAAAAGTCACAAATCTTTTCTGCAAATGAAGATTTTTCCAAAAAATATGGTATAATTGTCAATATATTGTACAATAAGGACGATGATATGCAAGCAGTACTTTACTCTCAAGCTAGAAACAATTTAAGATCCATTATAAATCAGGTGTGCGATAATTTTGAAGAGTTTGTAATAACTACAAAAGATAAACAATCGGTTGTATTGATTTCTCAAGATGAGTATAACTCTATGAAAGAGACTATTTATCTCCTCTCTTCTAAAAATAACAGAGACAGATTGTTAGATGCGGTTGATGAGATAGAAAATCTATCTTTTGTAAAAAAAGAGTTAGATGTATGATAGTGGGCTTTGCGACAAAAGCTTGGGAGGATTATGTCTATTGGCAAGAAAATGACAAAAAGATAATAAAACGGATAAATCAATTGATAAAAGATATAAAAAGAGATCCGTTTTCTACTGAAGGACTCGGTAAGCCTGAGAGATTGAAAGAGAATTTCAGCGGATATTATTCAAGACGAATAACATCTGAACATAGATTGGTCTATAAGATAATAGGTGATTTGATAGTTATTGCACAGTGTAGATTTCATTATTGAGCTATCAATACAATTTTTTACAGCATAACCGAAAATCCGGTTCGCTTCACTTACTACGATTTTTTCAATGTAACCCAACCTTTTTGATGCTCGTCACTAAATCCTAAGATTTAGGACTCACATATCAAAAATCTTGTAAAATTCAAAAAAGTAAAGCAGTTTGTTTTTTGTGACGAATTTTACCCTCCGCATACAGGAGGTAGCAGTGAGATTTTGTCTCCATCTTTTAGAGGTTTATCAATCTCCTCTACTAGTTCGTCGTTTATAGCTACTGCACAGATTTCTAACCACTCTTGCAACTCTTTGTCATCTTTGAAAATCTCTTTTAACTCTTTTAGATTGTTTATATCCAACTCTATAGGTTCTCTTCCCAGAGGTCCCAAAAATTCAATTTTTACCATTTTTAAATCCTGATAATTTTTGTCTTATTATAACAAATTATATCTTAGTATTGCTTTTTTAGCTTAGATTTTGTTTGTAGAGTATATACTTCATATTTAGTTTTTTACATTTAGGATTCTTTATGGATATAGGGGAAAAGCATTTTGATTTGATAGTTATCGGTGGCGGAGCTACCGGTAGCGGTATAGCTTTGGATGCAACTTTAAGGGGACTAAAGACTCTCTTGGTTGAAAAAAATGATTTTGCAGAAGGTACTAGTAGCAGAAGTACAAAGCTTGTTCATGGAGGTGTAAGATATCTTGAAGCAGCAGTTAAAAAACTTGATATAGACCAGTTTAATCTTGTAAAAGAGGGACTTAAAGAGAGATACAGACTTCTTAAGAATGCTCCTCATTTGGCTCACAGTGTAACTTTGATAACTCCTCTATATAAATGGTATGAAATTCCCTATATGTTTGTAGGACTTGCTCTTTATGATTTGATTTCAGGTAAAAAAAGGTTGGGTAAAAGTCAAATAGTAGGTAAAAAGGAAATCTCTGAAATATTTCCTTATGTTAAGAAAGAGGGCTTGAAAGGGGGAGTTAGATATTTTGACGGTGCTTTTAATGACTCAAGGATGGCTATAGCTTTGTTGCAAAGTGCAAAGGAAAAAGGTTGTAATGTAAAAAATTACACAGAAGTTATAGAATTTGTATATGAAAATAGTAAAATAACAGGAGTTAGGGTAAAAGACAAAATAGCAAAAAAGATATATGATATAAAAGCTGATTTTGTTGTAAATGCAAGCGGACCTTTTGTAGATAGAATAAGAAAACTTGACGATAAAAGTTCTAAAGAGATACTTGAAACAAGTTCGGGGATACACATAGTTTTGGATAAAAAATTTCTTCCCAATGATGAGGGAATAATGATACCAAAAACAGAAGATGGAAGAGTGTTGTTTATGCTTCCATATCTTGATAAGTGTTTGGTTGGTACTACAGATGAAAAAGAAGATTTACAGGATAATCCGAAAGTCAAGGATAAAGATATAGAGTATCTTCTAAGACATATAAAAAAATACTTCAGTGTTGATATAACAAAAAATGATATTCTTTCTTCATGGTCCGGTCTTAGGCCTTTGGTTGTAAGCAGTGATAAAAACAGTACAAAAGAGTTGGTGAGAGAACATTATATTGAAGAGTCAAAATCAGGTCTTGTTTCTATCGTAGGGGGGAAATGGACTACTTACAGAAAAATGGCAGAAGAAGTTATAGACCATATAAGTTCTAAATATAATAGGAAAAAACTACACACTTGTGAAACAAAAAGTTATAAATTGGTTGGAAGTCAGGAAAATTTGTCTAAAATTAAAGATAAATTGGATAAATTGAATTTAAACGAAAAGGTTAGAGAGCATCTTCTCTCCTTTTATGGTGACAGAGCTTTGTGTATTGCGGAGATAGCGAAGAATAAAGGCTTTGAACTGATAAATGAAAACTATCCTGTTCTTAAAACAGAGATTCACTATAGTGTGGAAGAGGAGTTTGTAAAAAAACCTTTGGATTTTTTGGTTAGAAGAGTTAATTTAGGTCTTATAGACAAAGAGGCTGCAAAATCATCTCTTCTTGTGGTTTGCAAAGAGTTGCAGGATATTTTTGGATGGAGTGAAAAAGAGTATGTTTTTGAGATGAATGAGGCTAAAAGCAGACTTGAAAGCTCCATTTGACAGCTATCTGTAACCAGTTTGTAATCAACAGTTTGTATAGTTACTACAAATTTTTACGGAGGTATGTATGAAAAAATTAGTTTTAGTCAGTGCTGCGTCACTACTTATAGCTTCAGGTTCGCTTATGGCGCAAGAGACACTCAGGATAATAACATGGAAAGGTTATGCACCTAAAGCTTTGGTTAAACAGTTTGAAAAAGAGACTGGAATCAAAGTAAAAATCACATATTCAAACAATGAAGAGATGATTGCAAAACTTAGAGCAACCAGAGGTGCCGGGTTTGATTTGGCTCAACCTAGTGTAGATAGAATCAGATTTGTACAAAAGTCTCATCATATTTATCAACCGATTGATTACAGCAAAGTAAATACGGGTCAACTTATAAAATCTATGGTTGATGCGGCTAAGAAAATCAGTGCAGTTGACGGTAAGCCTTACTGTGTTCCACATATTTACGGAACAACAGGTATGGTTGTAAACAAAAAAATGGCTCCGGGTGCAAATGACTGGTCAGATTTATGGAATCCAAAATATGCAGGCAAAATCTCTTATAGACTTAAAAGACCTATTCTTATAGCTACAGCTTTTGGTATGGGTTATAATCCGTTTGCACTTTATGGAGATAAAAAAGCATATAAAGAGTTGATAGACAAAGTTACAAAAAAACTTATAGGAACCAAAAACTTGGTTAAAACTTACTGGACAAGCGGTGATACCCAAAGAGCTTTGGTAGAGAGTGGAGATGTATGGGTAGAGTCTGGTTGGGATGCTATCGGTTGGCAGGCACATGACAAAAATCCTGATATTGACTTTATAGCTCCAAAGAGCGGAGCATTAGGATGGATAGATACTTTTGCAATTCCTGCTAAGAGTAAAAATGTAGAGGGTGCATATAAGTGGATCAACTTTATTTCTCAGCCTAAAAATGCTGCATATGTTACAAACAAAAGCAGTTATATGACAGTGTCCAAAGGTGCTGATCAGTATCTTGATGCAAAAATCAAAGAAAACTACAACAGATCATACTCTAAAGAAGACCTTGATAATATCAAGTGGTATGATGCACTTCCTGACGGATTTGCCCAAATCGAAGCTAAAGCTTTAGAAAAAATCAAAGCTGCTAAATAGTCGGGTTATTATTACACTTCAGAGGAGATTTTTCTCCTCTGGCTGTTTAATTATGTTTATATGTATAGATATATTTAAATAG
>CAYRRJ010000096.1:0-5838 GCA_964426645.1 uncultured Campylobacterales bacterium
AGAGATATAAAAATCTGTACTATTGTTGTTTTGTACTATCTTATCTATAACTCCGACACAATCTACATGCCCTTGTACAATATGTCCTTCTAATCTATCACTGAGTTTCATAGCAGGTTCTATATGTACTCTTTCTTTTAAATTTTCATAAGCCATTATAGAGGTAGTCTCTTCTGAAAGTTCTACACTAAAACTACCTCCACTTACACTAACTACTGTCAAACAGACTCCATTGACAGCTATAGAATCTCCGATTTTTGGTTTATACTCAGCTTTTAGCTTCAATGTAGCATTTTGAAAACTCTCAACTTTCGCAAATTCTCTTATAAGTCCCGTAAACATACTCTACCTTTTCCAAATACTAAGCCAAAGTCCAAACCCTATAGATAAAGCACCTATTATATGATAAGGCTGAATAGACTCTTTTAAAAATATAACCGCCATAAATGCACCAAAAAGAGGCATCAGATGTATATACTGTCCTCCTATACTAGCCCCTAGCTTTTGCATACCGTAATTCCATGCAAGATAGGATGCAATAGAGGGAAAAACCGCTATATATGCGATAGCACTTATCATCTCTTTGTTCCATACTATATCGGACTCTCCAAAAAAATCAAATTTATATATAGGATATAAAACCAAAGTGCCTATAAACATCATGATACCTAAAAAAGCCATAGGAGAAAGCTCTTTTGGTCTTAAATATTTTAAGAGTATAGAGTAAAGTGCCCAATCAAGTGCGGCAACCAGCATCCATAAATCTCCTCTGTTTATCTCTAATCCCCTCAATACTCCCATATCAAGTCTGGTAACTATGGCAAAAACTCCTCCCAAAGATACCAAAATCCCAAAAACCTGTCTTTTAGAGATACTATCTTTAAAAAAGAGTGCTGAGATTATCAAGATAAAAATAGGTATAAAAGAGTTTAAAAGTATAGCATTTGTAGCTGTTGTGTATTGTAAAGAGATATATGCCAAAGAGTTAAAAGATGTTATACTCAAAACCGCTAAAACAGAGATAGATAAAATCTCTTTTTTGATAATCTCTCTTTGATTCCAAATAGATTTGATACTAAATGGCAAAATTATAAGTGTCGCATAAAACCATCTCCAAAAAGAGAGTCCCAAAGGTGCATGCTGATCTGAAACTGCTCTTCCAACTATAAAATTACCAGCCCAAAAAAGAGGTGGAAGTATCATTATAAGATATGGAATATAACTTTTTTGATTATTCATGATATCACTTTTTGAAATCTTAATATTTTTTTTGATATTATAACATTATAGGAATTTATTGTGAAACTTTTAATCATATCTATAATATTTTTTTCATCTCTTTTTGCAAGTGAAAAGGTATCTCTACAACTTATGTGGTTTGACCAGTTTCAATTTGCTGGTTATTATATGGCAAAAGAGAAGGGATACTATAAAAACGCAGGATTGGATGTAGAGATAAAAAAATTTAAAATAGGTATGGATACTACAAAAGAGGTAGTAAACAAAAGAGCCAATTTTGCAATCGGAAGAACTTCTTTACTTATAGATATAGCAAACGGAAATAAGCTTTTACTTCTTTCAGCCATATTCCAGTCTTCTCCTCTGGTTTTGATAACAAAAAAATCATCAAATATAAATACCATAGAAGACTTTAAAGGCAAAAGAGCAATGCTTACAGGTACTAAAAAATCTGCAGGTATCTTTGCCATGCTTTCCTCCCACGGAATTTTTCAAAATAATATGAAAATACTAAAAAGCAAAAATAAAGAACAAAATCTTGTAAATGACAAAGTAGATATCATATCCGCTTATCTCTCCAATCAAGTACATACTCTCAGACAAAGAGGAATCGAACTTAATGTTTTCAACCCAAAAGATTTTGGATTTGACTTTTACAGTGATTTTCTTTTTACAAGCCAGGATGAGTTTGACAATCATCCACAAAGAGTTATAAATTTTAGACAAGCTTCTCTAAAAGGTTGGGAATACGCATTTTCTCATATAGAGGAGGCTATAGATTTGATTTTAAAAAAATACAACACCCAACACAAAACAAAATCACAGCTCTTTTACGAAGCTATAAAACTAAAAGAACTTGCCTATAAAAACGGAACAAAACTGGGAGAGATAAAAATCTCAAAAATAAAACAGATATATGACATATATAAAATAATGGGTTATATAAAAAAAGATATCGATCTTAACGAAATAATTCTACATGACAAAAGAAACATTCCTTACCTGAATAAACAGGAAAAAGAATGGATACAAAAACATCCTGTTGTAACTTACAGTGAAGTAAACTGGGAACCTCTTTCAATCATAGAAAATAACAAGATGAAAGGAATATTTGGAGATTATTTAAATCTAATCTCCAAAAAAACAGGTTTAAGCTTCAAGTATATCCCCTCAAAAACATGGAAAGGAGCAATAGAAAAATTTAAAAACAAAGAGATAGACCTACTTCCGTCAAATCCTCAGACACTAAATCTAGGACTTGTCAGCAAAGTATATAAAACATATCCTATGATTATAGTCACCAATAACAGATATAGGTACGTATCAAACCTTGATGATTTGATTAACAAAACAATAGCAGTACCCAAATACTATACAAGCTATAATTATCTTGTCAAAAACTACCCAAAAATAAAACTCTTGACAACAAAAGATATAGAGAGTGCTCTGACTTTGGTAGAAAGTGGCAAAGCAGATGCTTTTATAGGTCATATAGCAACAACTATATATCATATGACAAGTCTTAATACAACAAATTTAAAAATTGCAGGCACTACTAATTTCAAGTTTAAACATGCATATCTTATACAGAAAGATTTCCCTATACTGCTCTCCATAATAAATAAAGCACTGGACTCCATAACACCTCAGGAAAAGACCAAAATCTATGCAAAATGGGCAGATACCTCATTTCAAAAAAAGACTAACTTCAGACTAATTATACAAATAGTTCTTTTGTTTTTTGTTATCCTGCTGTTTATACTCTACAGACTTTCACAACTAAAAAAGAAACACTCTGTGATTTCAAAACTAAAAGAGAGACTTGAACTGGCACTTTTGGGAAACAATGACGGTCTTTGGGATAGAGATTTTACAAACAATACAGTTTACAGATCTCCAAGATGGAAAGAAATCATAGGGTATAAAGATGAAGAACTTCCAAATGAAGTAGATGTTTGGACAACAAGAGTTCATCCTGATGACTTAAGCAAAGCATTAAAAGCCATACATGACCATATAAACGGTAAAACAAAATTTTATGAAAATATTCACAGAATTAAACACAAAAAAGGTCACTGGGTATGGGTACTAGACAGAGGTAAAAAGATAAACCAAGAGAACAGCAATACTTTAAGAATGATAGGAACATGTACAGATATAACAAAAGAAAAAGAAGCAGAGATAAAAATAAAATATCAACAACAGATTATAGAGCAGATAAATGAATGTGTTATATCAACAGATTTAAACGGTATCATACAAAGCTGGAACAATGGAGCCCAAAAACTACTGGGTTATACAAAAGAGGAGATTATAGGTTCCCACATAGGCATACTCTACAACAATAATGACGACAAAATTATGGACAGAATTCTAAAACAGTTACAACAGAATGAAAAAATAGAAACAGAATTAGAGTTTATAAAAAAAGACAAAACAAAAGTTTTTACAGAAAGCTCCATCTCTGTTTTCAAAGATGAAAACGGTAAAATAACAGGAGTAATCGGATACATAAAAGATGTAACAGAAAAAAAAGAAGCTCAAAAAAAGATAAAAGAGAAAGAAAAACAACTACTCTATCAGGCAAATCATGATGCTCTTACAAATCTTCCAAACAGAAATCTGCTTAATGACCGTTTGGAACAAAGCATACAAAGAGCAAAAAGACACAATGAAAAATTTGCACTGTTTTTTCTCGATTTGGATAGATTTAAGCATATAAATGACTCTTTGGGGCATGAAATAGGAGACCTTGTACTTAAAAAAGTAAGTATAATAATAAAAGGTATATTAAGAGAAGAAGATACTCTAGCAAGAATAGGAGGAGATGAGTTTGTTATAATAACCGGAAACACAAAAGAAAACAAAAACTTTGCAGTTTTGGCAGAAAAAATCATCAAATCTCTTCAACAACCTATCATATTAAACTACAATACTCTTTATATATCAACAAGTATCGGAATCAGTATTTTTCCAAATGACAGTATAAGCGGTAAAAACCTTCTTAAATTTGCTGATTCAGCTATGTATAAAGCAAAAGAGGAAGGCAGAAACAACTATCAGTTTTATTCAAAAGAGATGACGGAGATGGCTTTTAGAAAAATAGCTATGGAAACAAGTTTAAGAGTTGCTATAGAAAATGAAGAATTTATCGTATTTTTTCAACCACAGATAAACAGCAACAAAAAAACTATAGAAGGTATGGAAGCTCTAGTCAGATGGGAACATCCTGTAAAAGGATTGATTTCTCCGGACTCTTTTCTGCCTTTGGCTGAAGATACGGGGATGATTAAAGAGATAGACAAAATCGTTATAAAAAAAGCTATGAAACAATTCTCAAAATGGTATGAAAAAAAACTTAATCCGGGAATTCTATCCCTTAATCTCTCTATGGCACTACTCCATGACAAAGAGTTACTAAAAGAGATAGACAAAAACTTCCGCCTTTTTAACTTTCAGACAGATTGGCTTAAATTTGAAATAACAGAGAGCCAAATCATGAAAAAACCAGATAATATAATCTTAAAACTAAACACTATAAACCAAGCCGGTATAGGTGTAGCTGTTGATGATTTCGGTACAGGTTATTCATCTTTGTCATATTTGAAAAAACTGCCCATAGATACTCTAAAAATAGACCAGTCTTTTATCAGATATATTCCGGAAAGTGAAGATGATATCTCCATAGTCAAAGCTATCATAGCACTCGCAAAAAGTATGAATCTGGAGTTAATAGCAGAGGGTGTGGAAACAAAAGCCCAAAAAGAGTTTTTATCTAAAAACGGTTGTCAAAATATACAGGGATACTACTACTCAAAACCATTACCGGCTGTAGAAATGGAAGAATTTCTAAAAAACTCAGATATTTGAAAGCTTTTCATTTGACAAAACAATTTTATGTTTGTACATGTCACTCCTGATAACTATATCAGAATACTCTATAGGATTGTCAAATTTATCATAAGAGAGCCTTTTTAGTGAAAGCAAAGCATCTCTTTCATTAATCTCCAGTTTTAAAGCTTCCTCTTTTGAGGCATTTTTGGCTTCTACAGTCTCCTCTGCATTATAAAATTCTATACCATACTCTTCTTTATAAAATGTGTACAGTGACTCTATATCAAACTTTTTTTGCAAATCAGGTGCCTTTTTTGCATCTATATAGTTGAGCATTAAAGCAAAAGGTTCATCATCAAGAAGCCTAAATCTTTTGATACAAAGTAACTCTTCACACTCCAGTAAATCTTTTACATAATGTTTACTTTTAATTATTTCAAACTCTATATTCTTGGTACTCAGATGATGATTTTGTTTATGAAGTCTCTGGGTAAGGGAGCCTATGGAATTAGCATCATAAAGAATCTTTTTCTCTTTGACAAAAGTTCCCCTACCCTGTTTTTTATCTAAAATTCCTTCTCTTTCCAGTTGTTCTATGGCTTTTCTTACAGTAATACGACTCACACCGTAAAGTTTTTCGATTTTACCTTCAGAGGGAATCATACTCCCGGGCTTGTAATTAGCCCTTATCTCTTTTAAAAGTTCATTTTTAAGCTGGATATATAAAGGTATCCCATTTCTAACAAACAATTTTTATATCCTATA
>CAYRRJ010000097.1:0-5816 GCA_964426645.1 uncultured Campylobacterales bacterium
ATAAAAGGAGTTAGTGAAAATATCAAGGTACGCTCCATAATAGGAAAATATCTGGAACATGCCAGAATCTTTTATTTTAAAAACTCATCTCCGTCCATATATATATCAAGCGCTGACTGGATGCCGAGAAATCTGGAAAGAAGATTGGAACTTATGAGTCCCATAATAGAGAAACAACTTCAGCAAAAACTTTTGGAAATCCTGCAACTTCAATTAAATGACAATTGCCTGGCTTGGGAACTACAGGAAAACGAAGAGTATATAAAAGTTCAAAAAGAGGGAGGAAAAAGTATAAACAACCACAAGATTCTGGAAGATTACATAAACAAGATATATAAAACCCTTAGAAAAGACACAACAGCAAACAAAGCCGAAAAACTGGCAAGAAAACTTTTTAAAGAATAAAAATGATATTAACATACAAAGAGATTAAACCACAAATTGACAAAAGTGTTTTTATCGCTCATTCTGCCGATATCATAGGAGATGTATCCATAGGAGAAAACAGTTCTGTTTGGTTTGGATGTGTTATAAGAGGTGATGTTAATTATATAAAAATAGGTAAAAATACAAATATTCAAGATTTAAGTATGATTCATGTTACTCATTATACAAAAGATGATAAAAGTGACGGTCATCCCACATATATAGGGGACAATGTAACAATAGGACACAAAGTAATGTTACATGGCTGTACCATAGGGGATGCAACACTTATAGGAATGAACTCAACCATACTTGACGGTGCAGTTATAGGAAAAGAGTCCATAGTAGGAGCTGGTTCGCTTATAACTCAAAATAAAATCTTTCCCCCAAGATCTCTTATCGTCGGTTCTCCGGCAAAAGTCATAAGAGAGCTAAAAGAAGAGGAAATCATCTCTCTTTACAAATCCGCATATAACTATATAGATTTTAAGAACTCTTACATGTAAGAGTTCTTACTCCTCTTCTTTCTTCTTTTTTCAGGCATAACAAACGAAATAAGATCTTCTGTTGTATATATATCTTTTGGAAGTACTTTTAAACATTCATTAAATATGTACGCACTCATTCTTGCATCACACAAAGCACGATGATGTTCTCCGAAAGATACATCAAAATACTCCATCAAAGAACTTAACCCATACTTTGGCGTTTGTATTGATTTTTTGGCAAATTCGATAGAACACAGTTTTCTGTTCAAAAGAGGGCCGAATCCCAGTTTTTGTAGCGTAGCCGATATAAAGTTATAGTCAAAATTGACATTATGGGCTACAAAGACACTCTCACCCAAAAAAAGTCTAAATTTTTCCATTACAAAACCCAAAGAAGGTGCGTTTTCCAGATTGGCCATATTTATACCTGTCAACTGTGTTATGGAATCAGGTAAAAAATCACTGCATACAAAACTCTCAAATTTATCTGTTTCAACACCGTTTTGAACTGTAACAGCTCCTATCTCTATAATCTGATGTTCATCTTTCTTACATCCGTTTGCTTCTATATCAACTATACAGAATTTCTGCTCTTTTATTGGTGTCAAAGCAGTTTTTACGATTAATTCGCCTTTATCTTCGTATATTGGCAAACCCAAAACTCTTAAATTTTCCAAATCTCTCACATCTATATCAGCCAGAGCATCTATAGATTCCAACTTTTTGAAAAACTTCTCTTTCGATATCTCTTTTAAAATAATTTTTTTTACTAAATCATCTAACAATTTTTTGCTTCTTTTATAAACTCATAAACCAGTTTTTTATCTTTTATGCCTTTTGATTTTTCAACACCACTGCTTACATCAAATCCGTAAAAATCAAACTCTTCCAACTCTTTGAGATTAGAACTGTTTAATCCTCCGGCAACAATAATCCTCGAACAATCAACCCCTATAAACCAGTTTTTATCTATCCTTTTTCCCTCTCCTCCGTAACTCTGTACAAAAGCATCCACTATCCTGTACTCATCACCGAATTTTACTATATCCTCTTTGCACTTTGCTCTTACAACCCTGATATACGGAATCTTCAAATCTGTTAAAAATGTATCACTGACATCAAAGTGAATCTGAGCAAGACTCATCCCTGATTCTTTACATGTAAACTCTATTTCATCTTTATCCACATTTACAAAAAGTCCTACTTTTTCTATAAAAGGTGGAAGTCGTTTTACTATATCTTTTGCTTTTTGTGGCGTTATATATCTCGGAGATTCCGGATAAAATACAAATCCCAAGGCATCAGCCCCTGCCTTTACAGCTACTAGAGCATCCTCCAGATTTGTTATTCCACAGATTTTTACTTTTTTCATTTTAAAGAAGATATTGCCTCTTTATATGATTTGTTTGAAAAAACATAACTTCCGGCTACCACTATATCCACTCCGGCACTCTTTAAATCCTCAATATTTCGGTCACTGACCCCGCCGTCAACCTCTATAAGAGTATTTAAACCTCTGGCATTTATCATAGCTTTCAGTTTTCTGGCTTTTTCTATAACTGACGGTATAAACTTCTGCCCGCCAAATCCGGGATTGACACTCATCAAAAGTACCATATCCAAATCTTCCAAAAGATATTCTACAGTTTCCGGAAGAGTATGGGGGTTAAGCACAACAGCAGGTTTAATACCATAATCTCTTATTTTCTGCACAAGTCTGTGAGGATGTTTTTCCTCTTCTATATGAAAAGATATATACTCGGGATTCAGTTTCGCAAACATATCTACAAAGAAAGTATTGTTTTCTACCATCAAATGTATATCAAGAGGCTTACTCGCAACTTTTGCAACAGCATTTACTACAACAGGTCCTATAGTAAGATTTGGCACAAAGTGCCCATCCATAACATCTACATGTACAAAATCACATCCTCCGTCACATATGGCTTTTATCTCTTCGTCCAATCTGCCAAAATTTGCTGAAAGAATACTCGGTGCTACTAACATTTTTAATCCATTTTTTAAATATTTTTCGATTTTATCGTTACTTTCATAAAATCTTTATAAATTTTTGGTATAATAACACCCTTTCATAATTTCAGTAACAAAATTTATCTGAAATTTTAAAATCTTTTCAAGGAAATAAAAATGGCAAGAAGATGTGCAGTAACAGGTAAAGGACCAATGGTCGGAAACAATGTAAGCCACGCTCATAACAAAACAAAAAGAAGATTCCTTCCAAACCTTAGAACTGTAAGAGTTACTATGGAAGACGGAACAACAAGAAAAATAAGAGTCGCAGCTTCTACTCTTCGTACAATGAAGAAAAACGCTTAATCCCCTATAAAATTTTGGGGGCATAAGGCACTTCAGTGAATTCTATAAAAAAAGTTAAAAAGCTTTTACACTGGAGAGATAAAAATGTTCCCAAAATAAATCTTGATGTAGAGTTATATCAACAGTTAAAACCTTTTCGACTTCCGCTTATTCTAACAGTACTGATGATCCTTTTCGGTGCTTTGGGATACATTATAATTGATGATTTTTCCCTTAGCGACGCAATATATCAGTCAGGTATCACATTTACGACAGTAGGCTTCGGAGAAATAGCTCCCATATCAGAAGCAGGCAGAATATTTACTATTACTCTCATAATTCTGGGGTTTGGAGTATTCTCTTTTTCTGTCGGTATATTGGTTGAAGTCCTAAACAAAGGTGACCTTATCAAAACAATAAAGGAGCGTCAAATGTTATATAAAATCGCTCGCCTGAGAAATCACTATGTTCTTTGTTATCATAATGATTTTACCAAAGAGTTGTCCAAGCAATTTAGACTTAACCACATACCTTTTGTTGTAGTTGCTCCAAATGAGGATTTGGATAAAATAGCAAATGAAAACAGATATCCCTATTTTATCCAAGAAGAACCACATACCGAAATAGCACTGTTAAAAGCAGGACTCTCAAGTGCACGAGGTATCATTACACTAAGCGAAAATCTTGCCGACAACATAGCACAGATTGCAACCACAAGATTATTTGAAAAAGAACTCGGTTTAAAAAAACCATATTTCGTAATGTCTCATGCAAACAATGAAAAAGATATAGAAAAACTAAAAAAGCTGGGCGCTGACAGCGTAGTTTCGGCAACAAAACTGATGGCCCAAAGGATAAGCGCCATGAGTGTAAGACCTGATATGGAAAATATGCTGGAAAATATCCTCTACAGAAGAGACATACCTATAGATATGGAAGAAATAGATGTACCGGAACACTCCTGGCTGAGATTTAAAAAACTCAAAGAGGCTCATTTAAGAGATATAACAAATGTAAGTATAGTAGGTATAAAAGATTCAAACGGTAAATTTATTCCCATGCCAAAAGGAGATACTCTTATAGGAAGTAATTCCAAACTTCTTGTTATAGGCACAGGAGAAGGAATAAAAAATACAAAAATGATTATAAACAGTAAATATAAACCAGAAGAGTTAAAATATGTTTGATTTGATTTCTCTAAAAGGCGGACTTGCCAATGTTGAAGGATTTTTCTGTGGAGGTGTAAGTGCCGGACTGAAACCGGAAGGACAAAAAGATGTTGCATTTATAAGAAGTGAAAAGGAGTGTGATATATCTGCCCTGTTTACAACAAACAATTTTCAGGCTGCCCCTATAAAACACTTTAAAAAATATCCTGAAAATTTTAAAACAAATTTTATATTGATAAATTCAAAAAATGCAAATGCAATGACAGGGGGAAAAGGTATAAAAGATATAGACTATATATTTGAAAATCTGAAATTTAAAGATTTGAAAAACCCTGTTATGAGCTCAACAGGCGTGATAGGATATCCTCTGGATAAAACAAAAATCATCAATGCGGCAAACAGTTTTGATATAAACTCAAAAGATTCAAAAGCCTGTGCACAGGCTATCATGACAACAGACAGTTTCGAAAAAGAATTAGCTCTCAGAGTAGAACTGGAAAACGGAGAATTTTTTCACATAGCAGGTATTGCAAAAGGTGCAGGTATGATAAATCCGGCTATGGCCACTATGCTCTGCTTTTTACTGACTGATGCAGATATACCGAAAAATGACATGGAGGAGTTGTTAAAAGAATCAGCAGACAACTCTTTTAACCGTATAAGTGTAGATGGTGATACTTCCACAAATGATACTGTAATGCTTATAGCCAACAAAGCAAAAAACTGTTATGATAAAACGGCTTTTAAAGAAGCTTTAAATTTTTTGACAAAAAATCTGGCAATGATGATACTAAAAGATGGTGAAGGTGCAAACAAAGTTGTAAAATTTGAAGTAAAAAATGCCAAAAGTACAGAGGAGGCGAAAAAAGCCGCTAAAGCATTGAGTAACTCTCTTCTTGTAAAAACTGCTCTTTTTGGAGAAGATCCAAACTGGGGGAGGATTGCTTCTACAATAGGTGCTTCAAACATACAAACAGACGAAGATAGCCTTGAGATTTGGTATGATGATGTTCTGATATACTCAAAAGACAAACCTATCTTAGATGAAAAAACAGAGAAAGAGGCAACAACTATAATGCAAAAAGATGAATTTAAGATAGTCTGTAATCTCAATATGGGAGAGTACTCATATAGTGCTTACGGATGTGATTTGAGTTATGAGTATGTAAAAATAAATGCAGATTATCGTACTTAAAGCTATATTTTGATAAAATCCACAAAATTTACAAGGAGGAAATAATGCTACACGAATATAGAGATATAATTTCAAAGTTAAAACTTGAAAATGCCCATTTTGCCAAGATATTTGAAAAACACAATGAGTTGGATAAGAAAATAACTGATGCGGAAGAGGGAAGAGAACATATGGATACTTTGGAGTTGGAAACTCTTAAAAAAGAGAAACTGAGACTAAAAG
>CAYRRJ010000098.1:0-1244 GCA_964426645.1 uncultured Campylobacterales bacterium
CATATCAAAGCTTTGGCGTTGATAGCAAAAAGTAGCGGAAAAAGAGTTTGGATTCATGCTATAACAGATGGTAGAGATGTATCTCCGACTTCCGGAGTAAAATATATAGAAGATTTGTTAAAGATTTGTGATGATGATATAAAACTTGCTTCTATAAGTGGTAGATACTACTCAATGGATAGAGATAACAGATGGGATAGAATTGAAAAAGGTTATTGTGCCATAGTCGAAGCTACTCCAAAAACATCACAGCAACCTATAGAGTATCTTAAAAAATCTTATAAAAAAGAGATAACAGATGAGTTTATAGAGCCTGTTGCATTTGAAGAGTATGACGGTATGAAAAGCGAAGATGGTGTTATCTTTGCCAACTTTAGGAATGATAGGGTTAGAGAATTATCCAAAGCGATAGGGTTTGAAAAATTTGATGAGTTTAAAAGAAAAAGAGGTTATTTCAAAGTTATAACTATGACAGAATATGACAGTTCATACCCTTTTGAAGTTATGTTTAAAACAGAGATTCCTAAAAATACTCTTGCAGAAGTTATATCCAAAGAGGGGTATGCTCAGTTTCATACTGCTGAAACGGAGAAGTATGCTCATGTGACATTTTTCTTTAATGGCGGTGTAGAGGAGCCTCTTTTAAATGAAACCAGGGTTTTGATACCAAGTCCAAAAGTTGCTACTTATGATTTGCAACCTCAAATGAGTGCCAAAGAGGTGTGTGATGCGGTACTAAAGGCTATGGATGAGGAGTATGAGTTTGTCGTAGTAAATTTTGCAAACGGAGATATGGTAGGGCATACAGGAGTCTATGAAGCTGCTGTTAAAGCAGTAGAAGCCGTGGATGAACAGTTGGGCAGGATTTTGAAAAAGGCTGAAGATAAAGAGTATGCTTTTGTACTTACCAGTGACCATGGTAATTGCGAACAGATGAGAGATAAAGATGGTAATTTATTGACTAATCATACTCTTTTTGATGTTTACTGTTTTGTAAAAGCAAAAGAGGTTGAAAGTGTAAAAAACGGTGGTTTAAACAATATAGCACCTACTGTTTTGAAGCTTATGGATCTAGAGATTCCAAAAGAGATGGATGAACCTTTGGTTTAAATAGGCAATTGTTGCGATATAAAAAGAGAATAGAATTTTTTGCTCATTCTTGAAACTATATCTTTGTAGTTTCTGTAAGGGTTGCAAATCAAAAATTGTCTTAAAGTCCTTTCTCTTTTTTGTTTACATGTAAG
>CAYRRJ010000098.1:1344-5702 GCA_964426645.1 uncultured Campylobacterales bacterium
GTAAGGTTGTGCTTTAGTAGAGTGTGAATTTAACTTGGACTTTGTTCAAGTTAAAGATGACAGTAAAATGAAAAAGGAGTATATATGAAATTTAGTGGTAAAAATGTACTAGTTACCGGTGCTGCAAGCGGTATAGGAAAAGAGATAGCCAAAGTTTTGGCAGGGTATGGTTTAAAAGTTTGGATAAACTACCGCTCACGCCCTGAAGAGGCTGACAAAGTGAAAGAAGAGATAGAACAAAACGGTGGAGTAGCAGCTGTCATTGGATTTGATGTAAGTGATGAGAGTGCTTTTGTAGAAGGAATAAAAACTATAATATCCAGTGATGGTGAACTCTCTTATTTGGTTAATAATGCAGGAATTACAAATGACAAACTGGCAATCAGAATGAAACTTGAAGATTTCCAAAATGTTATAAATGTAAATCTTACTTCAGCATTTGTAGGGTGTCGCGAAGCTTTGAAAGCTATGAATAAGAAGAGATTTGGAAGTGTGGTAAATATCTCATCTATAGTCGGTGAAACAGGAAATGCAGGACAGGTTAACTATAGTGCTTCCAAAGGCGGTGTTATAGCTATGACCAAAAGTTTTGCAATGGAAGGAAGTGCCAGAGGTATAAGATTTAATGCAATTACTCCGGGATTTATAGCTACCGAGATGACAGACAAGCTAAGTGATGAAATAAAAGAGAGTTATACTTCAAAAATACCTCTTAAAAGATTTGGTGAGCCTAAAGATGTGGCTGAAGCTGTTGCCTTTTTGCTTAGTGATTCTTCTGCTTATATAACCGGAGAAGTGTTAAAAGTAAATGGCGGAATGTATATGTAACCTTCGTTAGAGGTTAACTTAAAGTTTATTTTGATAAAATAATAAAAATTTTTAGAAGGAGTTAGTGATGGCACTAATTGATGAAGTAAAAGAGGTTGTTGTTGAGCAATTAAATGTAAATCCTGATGAAGTAAAAGAGGACTCGAAATTTGTAGAAGATCTTGGTGCAGATTCATTGGATGTTGTAGAGTTGGTAATGGCTTTAGAAGAGAAATTTGATATAGAGATACCGGATACTGACGCTGAAAAAATTGTAACTGTAGCTGATGCTATTAAATATATAGAAGAGCACAAGTAGATTTAATTTTAAGCAGGAGGGAATACTCCTCCTGTTATTTAAACTAAGGAGAAGTTTTGAGAAGAGTTGTGATTACAGGTTTGGGAATGATAAATTCAGTTGGTTTGGATAAAGAGAGTTCTTTTAAGGCTATAGTTGAAGGACAATGTGGCATTAAAAGGATTAGTTCATTTGATACAACCAATCATTCAGTTAAAATTGCCGGTGAAATAACCGGATTTGACCCAAACACAGTCATGAATCCTAAAAATGTAAAAAAAGCTGACAGATTTATTCATTTGGGGATCAAAGCCGCGAAAGAGGCTATGGAAGATGCTGCTTTTGAAAGTTACGACGAAGAGAGATTTGGTATCAGTTCGGCTTCCGGAATAGGTGGATTGATAGCTATAGAAAAGAACTCTCTGATATGCAGTACCAGAGGACCTAGAAGAATTTCTCCATTTTTTATCCCTGCTTCACTTGTCAATATGCTCGGAGGGATGATATCTATAGAATATGGTACAAAAGGACCTAACCTATCTTCTGTTACAGCTTGTGCTGCTGGAACTCATGCTATAAGTGAAGCTACCAAAACCATAATGGTCGGAGGAGCTGACAAGATGCTTGTAGTTGGGGCTGAAGCTGCTATTTGTGCTGTGGGAATAGGTGGATTTGCTGCTATGAAAGCACTCTCAACCAGAAATGATGAACCGGAACTTTCCTCACGTCCGTTTGATAAAGAGAGAGATGGTTTTGTGATGGGAGAGGGAGCCGGAGCTCTTGTTCTTGAACTTTATGAGGATGCAGTTGCCAGAGGTGCCAAAATATATGGTGAGATTGCAGGATTTGGAGAGAGTGGAGATGCACACCATATCACTACTCCTACACTGGACGGACCTTTGAGAGCGATGAAAGCTGCTTACAAGATGGCAGGTGAACCAAAAATAGATTATATAAATGCACATGGAACCAGTACTGCAGCAAACGATAGAAACGAAACAGCTGCCATAAAAGAACTGTTTGGCAAAGATGTTCCTCTTGTCAGCTCAACAAAAGGACAGATAGGTCACTGTCTGGGAGCTGCCGGAGCTATTGAAGCTGTGATATCTCTTATGGCACTTGAGAGGGGAGTTTTGCCTCCTACTATAAACCAGATAACACCTGATCCTGAATGTGATTTGAACTATATACCAAACAGTGCTGTTGAAAAGAGAGTTGATGTAGTCATGAGTAACTCTTTTGGATTTGGCGGAACAAACGGTTCTGTTATATTTAAAAGAGTTTAAGGAAAATTTGTGGCAACTTATCTAGACTTTGAAAAAAGTATAAAACAGATTGATGAAGATATAGCCAGTGCTAAAATCAAAGGTGATTTGCCTGCAGTTGAAATACTTGAAAAAAAGTTGGATAAAGAGATAAAAAAGGTTTATAAAAATCTTAGTGATTATCAAAAACTGCAACTTGCTCGTCATCCTGACCGTCCCTATACTTTGGATTATGTAAGATTACTGCTAAAAGATGCCTATGAGATTCATGGAGATAGAAATTATGGTGATGACAAAGCCATCCTTGCCTATATGGGATATATAGATGATAGGAAAGTTATCTTAATAGGTCAGCAAAAAGGTAGAGGAACAAAAAATAAGCTCAAAAGAAACTTTGGTATGCCTCATCCTGAAGGTTATAGAAAAGCTCTAAGAATTGCCAAAATGGCTGAAAAATTTGATATACCTATACTATTTCTTATAGATACTCCGGGTGCTTATCCGGGTCTTGAAGCCGAGGAGAGAGGACAAAGTGAAGCAATTGCCAGAAATCTTTATGAATTGAGCGGAATAAAGGCAAAAATGATTTCTGTTGTTATTGGAGAAGGTGGTAGTGGCGGTGCTTTAGCTATAGGTGTTGCTGATAAGCTTGCGATGATGAGGTATTCGGTTTTTTCTGTTATATCTCCTGAAGGTTGTGCTGCAATACTTTGGAATGACCCTTTAAAACAGGAGAGTGCTACAGAAGCTATGAAGATAACGGCTGAGGATTTATATTCTCTAGGTTTGATAGATGATATAGTAGAAGAGCCTGTTGTAGGAGCTCATAGAGATAAAGTTGCAGCAGCAAATTCTATAAAAGAATATTTTTTAAACTCTTTAAAAGAACTTGAACTTCTAAATGAAGAAGAGAGAATGAAAAAAAGATTTGATAGAATTCTTTCTATAGGGGCTTTTGAGGAAGAAAAATAGCTCTCTTTATAATAGGATGTTTTTTATCCTATTAACTTTTTGTTTACTATGGGTTAATTTACTATTTAAAATATAATCATATAATTTCATTACCAAGACACAACCCTCCTTTTTATAGAACGAAAATATTTTTATAAAAATCAAGCTCTCGAGACATGCCCGCCTCGAGAGCTTTTTTTTTGCCTGATTTTTATCTATAAATGTTTTTTTAAAAGCAATATAGATTATAACACAAGATAAAATCCAAATTAAATTTGTTTGATTGTTAAAGAGGTAAACCGACCAAGCTTAACCTGGTCGGTTATAATATTATCTAATGCAGTTTACTCCATACATCTTTTTTCCAGAAGTATGCAAGAACAGTGAAGATTAGGAAGAAAAGTATAACTTTTGGTCCGAGTGATTCTCTGTCTTTTTTACTAGGATCACCTGTTTCTTCCAAGAAAGATAATACTTTTTCATAACCCTCTTTTGTAAGTCCAACTCTAGGCATAGCAGTACCTGCCAGCTGAGATTGAGGATCTTCTACAAAAGTTTCCAAGAACTTTTCACTTCTGGCTCTGATTATGATAGATAAGTCAGGAGGAAGTTTACCCATGTAATCTGCCAGTTTGTTTTGATATTCACCAACTTGAGTTTGGAATTTTAACAACTCAACATCTTGATTGGTTTTTATGTTTGATTTTGTTTTAGGAATAAAACCTATTTGAGTATATTTTGCATATCTGTTGGCATGACATCTTCCACATGCAGATACATAAGCTTCTTTAGGAGTTATCTCTTCTTTTTTTGCTATAGACTGTAGGTATGCAACCATATCAGCTACTTCCTGGTCTAAATCCCCACCTGCACCGCCAAAAGGAGGCATAGGATGCATCTTACCCTTTTCAGGGTCAAACTTATGCTCAACTTTCAATGCATGGGCAGGATTTTTGATAAGTGCCGCTAAGAATTTAGGGTCATACAATGCTCCTGCAGTTGAAAGGTCAGGAGGATTTACACCAAATGAATCAGCT
>CAYRRJ010000099.1:0-5688 GCA_964426645.1 uncultured Campylobacterales bacterium
TTTTGTAATTTACCCAATTTTCTTTAAGCTTCATTTGGTTATACTTTTCTAATAAACCCCTATTAACAGGGAGATAAAGGAGACAAGATGAATTTAAGTATCGTAGGAAAACAGTTAGAGTTAACTGATGCACTGAAAAATCATATACAAGGTGCTGTAGATACATTGAAGAAGTACAATTTAGATATAATTTCCACAAGATGTGTTATCTCTGCTGATGAAAAAAACGGCAAGAAAGGTTTTAGTGTTGAATTTGCAATCAACCTGGCTCATATGAATACTGTCGTGATCAAACAAAAAGACAAAGATGTATATGCAGCTATAGACTTGGCTATAGACCGCGCCAGAAAAGTACTCAGAAGACAACATGACAAAGTCGTAACTCTCAAGAAAAGAGAACCTCAAAAACTTGAAGAAGAGTTACTGTATGCCGAAGAGGAAATTATCCCAATGAGACTCGAAAGCTATAAACCTCTTGAAATCGATGAAGCCCTTGAGCAACTAAAAGAGAGTGATCAACAGTTTCTTATTTTTCACGACAAAGATGACAAAGTCAGAGTTTTATATAAAAGATCTGATAACAAATACGGACTTTACTAATCCGTTGAAAGTGTTAGAGAGCTTATAAGCTCTCTAACACACAAATACTTACTTTGATAAATCAAACTTCTCTTCAACCATCTCATCCAAACAGTTAAATACCTGCTCACTGTTCTCTTCCATACTTTGGAAATTATGTAAAAAGAAGTTTGCATTTTCTGCACTGATTCCTTTTTCCTCAACCTCTTTCATATTTTTTATAACATATTCATGAATCTTCTCATGAGGCTCTTTTAGGCATTTATATCCTTTTGTATCACCAAAAATATCTTTGGCTCTTGTATTATACCATTTTCCAAATCTGCAATTATTTCCATCAACCATGCAGTCAGGATTTGCATTTTCATTTAAAACTGATGAGTAAGCCTTGGTTTTATATACAACATGGTCAATTTTTACCAAAGTTGCAAAACTTTTACCTTCTGCAAATTTTGCAGAAGTTGATGTTTCATTTGCATCTTCGTTAAACTCATGTAAAGTATCTTTAAACTCTTCTACTGCCTGACCTGAAGTAGTAGCTATCTCATTTATAACCTCCGCATTACTTCTTATCTCATTTGTTTCCTGTTGAAGCGTCTGTATGGTTATGGCTATCTCTGAAGTTGCTTTTTGGGTTCTTTCTGCAAGTTTTCTGACTTCATCAGCAACTACTGCAAATCCTCTTCCGTGTTCACCTGCCCTTGCAGCTTCAATAGCAGCATTAAGAGCCAGTAGATTAGTCTGGTCAGCTATATCTTTGATAAGATTTACAATTGAAGTTATCTCTTCCGCTCTGCCTCCAAGAGAGTTTATGGCTTCTGATATATTGACTATCAAATCTATAAGCCTGTTAAGTTTTTCAGAAAGCTCATTTGTAACTTTCATATTTTCATTGGACTTAAAAGCAGTTTTTTCAGATAATTGACTTATTTTAGAAACCACATCTATAACTTCTCCCATATCTGCTTGCAATATCTCAAAAGAGTGTGTGATACCACCTTTTATCTTTCCAAATTCGGAACTTAGCCTGGCTCTTGTCTTCTCCTTGCTGGCAACAAGTATCCCTTCAACTCCTTTTGAAATATTTTCACTTGAAATCCTAAAAAGTCCTTTTAATCCTGCAGGATACATTTTTCTGTGACGTTTTCCTGCACTGGCAAACTCTACAGAGGTATTTGCATCTCTCATATAGGCTTCTAGTTGATCTAATAAATCATTTATACCCCATGCAGTATCAGCCAAAGGATCATTCATATCTATATGGGTGATTCTGTCTTCCAAATCACCATTTGCAGCTTTTTTTATAACTCTGTCAATTCTCTGTTTTAAATCAGAATTTTTTATACTCTTTTTACCAAACATCTTACTATCCTTGAAGCTCGGCTATAAGTTCATCATAACTCATACCTTTTGATTTCAGTATTTCATTCAGATATCTACCTGATGCTTCCATACCACCGCTTCTTTCCAATTCTATCATCTTGGCATAAACTTCACTCATCACTTTTATACCTTCATCACTCGGCTTTCTCCTTACTGAATAATAACCTATAATATTGCCGTTTATATCAAGTGAAGCTGTTATATTGGCGAAAACCCAGTAGTACCCTCCATCTTTGGATAAATTCTTGACATAGGCAAAAATCTCTTCTTTGTTTTGAATCCTGTCCCATAAAAGTTTAAAAACAACCTTTGGCATATCCGGATGCCTTATGATATTATGGGGTGTTCCAACCAACTCTTCTTCAGAATATTTTGCCAAATCCATAAATATCTGATTACAGTAAGTAATAACACCTCTCAAATCTGTTTTGGAAACTATAAAATCATCAGGATTCAAATCTCTTCTAAGTGAGTTGTTAGGCTCAGGTCTTCGCATTTATCCATCCTCTATATAAATTTGTTTTGTTAATTTTATCTTATTTTGGCTTTAGCTTCTTTTAATATTTTTTCATCACTTGCCATATCAAACCATTTAAAATTTACGCCACTTTGGGAAATCCCCTCCAGTATATCTCCACTTTTCCTATACTGCAAATCAAGCTCTGCCAACTCAAAGCCATCTGTTATGCTACAAAATTTTTCCAATCTTTCATCTTGACTTTTATTGGTAAAAAGATAACAAAACCCTTTTAAACCGTTTCTGCTGACTCTTCCTCTTAATTGATGTAAACTTGCAAGACCCAATCTCTCAGGTGCAACCAAAACTATGGTTGTAAGTTTCGGAAGAGAAATTCCGACTTCTATAACAGTAGTGGTTATAAGAATATTTCCATCTTCTCTAAATCTTTCAAGAGTCTTTGATTTGTCTTTGTCTTTACCAAAAGTAACATATACTTTCTCAAATTTACTCTCCCAAAAAGCTCTTCCCTCTTCAATAGACTGATACCCTATACTCTCACTCTCTTCTACCAACGGATATACTATAATAGTTTGATGATTCTGTTTTATCTGATTTTTTATATGCTCCATTAAATTTCCAAAATCAGCTCTTCCTATGATTTTTGTCTCTATATCTTTTTTAAACGGAAGCTCTTTTATATAAGAAAAGTCCACCAAATCAGAATGCATCATGGCCAGCGTTCTGGGTATGGGAGTGGCCGAAAACTGCAGAAAATGTACCCTTTTGTCTTCACTTTTCATCAAAGATGAAATTTTTGCTCTTTGGTTCGTACCAAACCTGTGCTGTTCATCTACCATAACCAAATCAACTTCAGGTAATTCTCGGTATAAAAGAGCATGAGTACCAACTATAAAGTCATATTTATCAAGTTCAAGACTTGGAGTTTCATTCGTTACAAGTACTGCCTTTACATGTAAAGGCAGATACTTTTTTGCTTCTTCATATATCTGTTTTACCAAAACTGTTGTAGGAGCCATCAACAAAGATTTTTTGGGATATGCTATCATCACAGAAGCCAGCATAACCACTGTTTTACCGCAACCAACATCTCCCATCACTACTCTTTTTGAAGCATATCCGCTTAAAAAATCCTCTTTTATCTCTGAGATTACTTTTTTTTGGTCATTTGTCAAAGAGAAAGGCAAAACAGATAAAAACTCTTTTTCATTTCCGTTTAGTATGGATTTGGCTCTAAACCTTTTACTTTTTTTTGAAAGTTTTTTCAGATATAAAAATATTTCACAATATTTCAAAGTATCAACTATATCTTTACAAAAACCTCCCTTTTGAAAATTCCTATAAAATTCAAAGGTGGGATTATGTATAAGATGGAGGAGTTCTGCTCTTTCTTTTTCCAGGCCGCACTCTTGTACAAGAGTATCAATCCCGACATATTTTTTGATCAGAGATATGACTGTCCTGTTTTGCAAAGCAGATTTATATTTTGGCAAAATTCTGTTTATCTCTTTTACAACCTGCGGTTGAAGTATCTGAATCCAACCGTTACTCCATTTTATACTGCCTCTTACATGTAAAGCAGACCCTGTCCTGAAAATTTTTTCATGATAGAATGACGGTTTAAAAACCACACCGCTTATCCTCTGACTCCAGGTTTTACAAAAAAACTGTAAAGTGAGAACTTTTGGTGTTTTTTTAAGTGTTATAATTTCAACTTCTATAGTATTTGTCTCGTTGAGAAAGGGAGTTTTGTTTATATATGTGCTTTCATAATTTACAGGAAGTATCATAGCCAACTCCAAAGGCGTGGATACTCCCAGTTTTTCCAGTTTTTTTAAATCATCTCTACAGTTTGTCTGCATTGGTAACAATAGAAAAACTCAAACTTTCTATCTCTGTATGTTTTTTTATAAAACTGTTCAAATCATCAAGTTTTAAAGCCTCTATTTTTTTCAGCTCCTCCTTGGAATGACCAAGTTTAAACCCATTGTAATATTCAAAAAAAGCTCTGCTCAATCTTTGTGAAAGAGTCTCGTTTCTCAAAGGCTCACTTCCCAAAATAAACTTTTTTGCCTGTTCCAATTCATCTTTACTAACCCCTTTGGAAACAAATTTTTCAATCTCTTCCTTAACCAGTTTAACAGCTTCTTTGCCACTCTCATTCTTTGTTTGCAGGTATCCTGTAAAAGAGCTGTATGATTTGTTGATATTTACTCTTGAGTATGCAGAATAAGCCAAACCTCTTTTTACTCTTATCTCTTCCATAAGCCTGCTTCCGAAACCTCCCTCTCCAAGTATAAAACTGGCAACTCTGGCTATATACCTGTGTTCATCACCGCTTTTCATATCATATGGAGAACCAAAATATATATATGCCTGCTGGGTATCTTTTTTGACAACCACACTCTCTTTGCTTCCTGAAACATCAAAATGCCCCAATTCTCTTTTTCTGCCTTTTTTCATATCTAAAAGCAGACTTTTAAGCAGAGTTTTTGCTTCATTCAAGCTCAAATCACCGCCTATGATTACTATTGCATTGCTCAAATCAATATGCTCTTTGTAAAAAGTCTCAACATCTTTTAGTTTTAAACTCTCTATACTTTTTTTATCACCTGCAAAAGGGTGTGATACAGGAGTATCCTTATATAAAATCTTTTTTAGATTAACATTTGCTATATAATCAAAATCACTCTGTTTATTCAGCAAGGCTCCCAAAGTCTGACTTTTAACCTTATGAAAACTTTCATCTGAAAAATTAGGATCTCCTATCAGTTTTTTCAACATTTTCAAAGCATATTCAAACTGTTCCTTCAGACTTGATACTTCAAATACAAAAGTTTCTGCTCCGCTGTTTACAGACAGATTGATAGCACGGTTTTCAAGCTCTTCGGAAAACCTGATACTACCCATTTTTTTTGTACCTTCTCCAAGCATGGAAGCACAAAATCTTGCAAGCCCGTACTTCTTACCGTCTTCTATACTTCCGCTTTTTTGTATAACCAATTGTAAAGAGGCTATTGGCAAATGAGAATCTCTTTCAAAAATCAAAGGCACTTTTACTCCGTTTACTTCCACACTGTCTAAAACTGCACTCACTAAAACTCCTTGTATAAATAAAATAACAATCAACAGCTTTTTCATTAAAACCTTTCTAGTATATTACTGATGTTACACACCATATGGTATTCATAGCGAAACAAAAAAGTTTATAATGCAAGACGGATTTTTGAAGAACTAGCCAAAGCTAA
>CAYRRJ010000100.1:0-5678 GCA_964426645.1 uncultured Campylobacterales bacterium
AAACTATATACAAGAGGTATATTCCGAGAGTGCAGGTGTGGTGGAGCATATGGATGCTATTGCTTTGGGAATGTCTATAGTGACTCTTGGAGGAGGAAGAATCAAGCCAAGCGACAAGATAGACCATAGTGTGGGATTAGAAAATGTGGTAAATTTAGGTGCAAAAGTAGATAAAGATACACCGCTTGTAACAATTCACGCAAAAGATGAAGATAGTTTTAATGAAGCCAAAAAGAGAGTCTTAAAAGCTATAAAAGTTGGAAACAAAAAACCGAAAACCGATATAATTTATGAGAAGATATCGTAAATCAAAAGGAGTTTGGATTTTTTAGCTCATCCAACTTCTTTGAGTAGATTTTATATATCTCTTGATTTTGATATTTAATTGCTCCTCTTATAAGGATTTGACACTTTTTTTCTATAATTTTTTTGACTTCATTATGATATTTTGTATTGAGAAATTTTTCAAGAGAGTAGATATGGTATCTGTCTATGGCAAATATAGAATTTGACAGTTGCTGATGTCCCGCTTTTTTTATAATCAATTCTTCATCTAGTAATCCGATTTTGTATTCTAAAGAGACTCTAAGCCAAAAATCATAATCTTCACATACTTTTAGATTTTCATCAAAATAACCTATTTTTTCAAATATCTTTTTATGTATCATAACGGAGGATGCTGCTATCTTACATGTAAGAGTATTGTCCAAAAAGCACCATCCTTTTGGTTTCTCAAGTCTTTTTGGATATTTTATCCTTCTATTGTTTCTTATCCATCTTTCACCGGTATGAGAAAAAAGAGTATCAGGATTGTTTTTGTGAAAATCTGTCTGTTTTTTTATTTTGTCTTTTATCCATTCATCATCACTGTCTAAAAAAGCCAACCATTCGTTTTTTGCATTTTTTATACCGGTATTTCTTGCATGTGATACTCCTTGATTTACGGTTTGTATGAGTACTACAGTGTCCTGATATGGTTTTAGCACCTGTTTTATATCTTCTTTTGAGCCGTCATCTATGATAATGATTTCATCGATATCATTGCTTTGGTTGATTACAGAGTCAATTGTATAAGGAAGAAGATGTAATCTGTCAAATACAGGAATAATTACTGATATTTTCATACGGATATTATACTATAACAGATATAATACTGTTATGATAAGTAAATTGATATTGATAGGTGCTTCAACAGGAGGACCGGGACATTTGAAAAAAATTTTGGAATCTTTGCCTGCGGATTTTACAACTCCGGTTATTATAGCACAGCATATGAACAGAGTATTTATACCTACATTTGTTTCTCAGTTTGATAATAGTATTGAATTATCGGTAAATGAAGTAAAAAGTAATATGAAAATAGAGAACAAACATATATATGTCTGTAGAAAAAGCAGTTTTATTGAGAAAGAAGATTACTTTTTCCGTTTTGTAGAAACTAATGAGGAAAGTTTGTATAATCCATGTATTGATATACTGTTTAAATCTGTCTTGCCTTTTGTAGAGAAGATAAAAGTTTTGGCAGTTTTGCTTACCGGGATAGGAGAGGACGGAGCTTTTGGACTCAGTGAATTACAAAAACATGGTGCTTTATGTTTTGCGGAGAGTAAAGAGAGTGCTGTTGTCTATGGTATGCCAAAAAAAGCTGTTGAGTTAAATCCTGATATAAGACCATTGTCTTTAAGCAGGATTGTAGAAGAGATTAGAGATTTTGGAGACAGATTCTGATGCTTTTTTGGAATAGAAAAAACAGAGAAGAAGAGAAACAGGACGAGATAAAAAAAGAGTTTAATCCTTATGGACTTAATGATATACTTTTTTTTATCAAGAGAGAGACAGGTATAGATTTATTGGTTAAGAAAGGTATAACAGAACCTAAAATAAAACTTTTTTGTGAAAGAAAAGAGATTTTTTCTTTCAAAGAATTGTATGAAAAGATAAAAACAGATATAAAACTGAAACAGGAGTTGATAAATCTACTGACAGTCAGTGAAACATATTTTTTTCGAGAAGAGATACAGCTTGATGCGGCAGTTTCTTTTATAAAAAACAGAAGAGTAAAAAGTAAAATTTTGTGTGCGCCTTCTGCTTCCGGTGAAGAAGTTTACTCTTTGGCTATAAAATTTGATTTAAACGGTATCGGAGATTTGGTTGATATTTTAGGTGTAGATATCAACAGTGATGTTGTAGAAAAGGCTAAAAAAGGTGTTTATTCCAAAAGGTCTGTTCACAAACTTTCAGATGAGTTAAAAAAGAGATATTTTACAAAAGAGGGTGATAATTTTCTCATCAGAGAGAGTAGATTTGCAAATGTATCTTTTAGATGTGAAAATATATTTAATTTAAATTATGAATTAAAAGAGACATTTGATATCATTTTTTCCAGGAATATGTTGATATATTTTGATGAAGAAACAAGACTTAAGAGTATGGAAATATTCAGTAAACTTTTAAAACCTCATGGAAAACTGTATCTAGGACATGCAGATACAATTCCCCAAAACAGATGGTTGGAAAGAGAGTCTTTATGTTACAGGCTGAAAAAATAAATTTTTATAATTTTTACACTAATTCTATCTTATCTTCTTTATTTGGTACCAGACACAAAAATTCATAATCTTCTTCTCCCTCAACATAATAAGAGTGTGGAATACCCTCAGGGATAAATAAAATATCATCTTTTTTTGCTGTAAATTCCTCATCTCCTATCTTTACTCTGGCTTTTCCCTTAAGTACATACTGTTCATGCTCTACAGTATTGGTATGATAAGGCATATATCCTCCTGCTTTTATGACAAATTTTCTCATAGCAAAATGAGGAGCCTCATTGGGAGAGATTAGCATCTGCATACTGGCTCCTTTGCCTGCCGGAATCTCTTGAGAAGGTATGTTTTTTAATGATTTAACTGACATTTTTTATCCTTGTTTATTTTTAGCTGTCAATTATACCAACTTTTTAATTTTATATACATCATGGCAGTCATTATAGCGTCACTCATAGCATCATGCTTTCCAAAGATGGGCAAATCCAAATCTTTCATAATAGAATCAAACTTTAAATCAACAAAACCCTGTGGATTGCTTCTCGATTTTTTTGTATGATATATTTTTGAAACTTCTATCTGGTTATTTGGCAGTTTTATACCAAGATGAGGTTTTAGGTATCTGTTTATCATAGCCACATCAAACTCCAGATAGTATCCTACCAAAGGGCGATTACCTATAAAATATAAAAAATTTTCTATGGCATCATTGGCTTCATATCCGTTTTGCAAGTCTATGTTTCTTATATAGTGTATTTTTATACTCTCTTCATTGATTTCACGGGTAGGTTTTATAAAAACTTCAAACTTTTTCGAAGTCAGGATTTTGTTATCTTTCACTTTTACTGCCCCGATTGAGAGAATTTCATCTTTTTTCGGGTTAAGTCCGGTTGTTTCGGTATCAAAAACAACTATTTCATCACCATTATACTCATCAAAGAGAAAATTAAATTTGGGGTCTTTAAGTTTTTTTAAATCTCTGTTTTTAAAAAAGCTTTTTATCATTTAACTCACCATATTCAATCTGAAATGATGTGTCAGAAATTTTTTAAATCTGTTTACTATTTTAAAGCTGTCTTTTAACAAATCTAACTCTAATTGATTTAGATTGTTTATATTTATAGTATTTGGATGAGAATTTTTTACATCGGTTTCTTTCAAACGCTCTTTTAATCTAAGATTTAAAAGAGTATCAAACGATTCAATCAGCTCACTTGCAAATTTTTTATCTAAAATTTTCAGTTTTACAAGTTCGTTAATTCTTTCTATGGTATTTGTCTGAGTTAGTTTGCTTTCAAGCGCCAAAGCTCTGACTCCCTGTACTATGGGAAAAATACCTCCCTTTTTAACATCTATATTATTGTGGTCTGTTTTAAGGTTGGAAAACATACCTATAGGAGTTTCAAATAGTAATGCGGCTTTTGCAAAATTTGCCATAAAAACATCTCTGTGAATAAGGTTTTTAAAAATATGTTCTTTGAGTTTTTTGAGCATGTCTTTGTCTCCTGCGACACAGATAGAGTCAAAAAATATGGCCAGATGCATATAGTCATCTCCTACGGGAGCTTCGAGCCATCTGTCAATCTCATCCTTATACTCTTTGAAATATTTTCTCCAGTAAGGATTGGAAACCATGATATTTCCTTCACATTTTGGAAAGCCAAAATCAAGTAAAGTTTGATTAAATTTCATCATTGGAGCTTCAAATTTTTCTTTTTCTTCAAAATCATCTATGATAAGAGCATTGTCCTGGTCAGTTTTTAACATCTGCTCTTTTCTTCCTTCGCTTCCCATCACAAGCAAAGAGGCTTTTTCCTTCAAATCTTCAGGCATTATCATGTTGTATAATTTCTCATAAATTTTATCATTTAATTCTGAAATAAGCTGAGCTATATATTCGACTTTTGTACCTTTTGAGTGAAGTTTCTTTATGATATTTATGAAGTCATTACTTGCAATTTTAAGTTCTTCTATACTTTTGGCTTTTTGTATCTGTACTGATACCAGGTGGGTATGATTTGCAAAATAGCTTAGTAAATCCAGTTGTTCCAGAATACCAAAAACTTTTTCTTCTTTAAGGACAACCAGTCTTTTTATAGAGTTTTTTGTAAGGAGTATAAGGGCATTGTACAGAAAATCATTATAATCTATGGTTATTATAGGATGTAATGCTATAGGACCTATAGGTGCAAATTTATCGTAATTGTTAAAAAGGACATATTTTCTGATTGTACTATCTGTTACTATTCCGTACTCATAGTTTGTTCCGTTTTTTACGATGATGCACTTGGCTTTTATTTTTTCCATTTTTTTCAATGCAGTAAGTATTTGTGTTTGGGCATCGACTATACAGGGTTCATGTATAAAAGTATCGTGTATCTTTGCTATCATAAAACCTGACATTTGAGTTGCATACTCTTTGTTTTTCGCAGACTGTATCTTATCTGCTAAATCCTGAATGAAAAAATCCTTAAATCTACTGTTTTGTTCAAGTAGATTTAAAAATGTTTTCCTTTCCATTTCAAAACATATCAACTCTTCCAGGACTTTAAATGTATATTCACTCTTTTCATAGATTAATGCATCAGCATCAAATATATTGGAGTTTGTATATATTTTAGCCAATTCATCATCATGATATTCTCCTACTTCACCTTTTACAACTATATATAAAAAATCTGCTTTGGTATCAGGAGATATAAGAACAGTATCCTTTTTATAGTAGGCTATATTCATAGCTTCAAGGGTGTTTTTTAACTCTTTTTGGGATAGTAACTCAAAAGGATGGATTGATTTTAGAAAAGATTCCTGGTCGTGTAGGCTCATAATGACACCTTTTGTGAGATTTGGAGGCTATTTCTAGCCTCCTTTGATTTTAATACTATTTGTTTATCAACTGTTTTTTGGGGTTTAAATTCAGGAATAATATTTTTAGAATTTTCATTTTTTGAGTTTTTAAATTTTTGTTTCTGTGTATCTTGTTTTTGTTGTTGTATTTTTACTATTTGTTTTTGTTGTTTTTCAATATATGGTTTGACAAATAATATATTATATATCATCAAAACAATTACTGATACAATAACAGCTGAAATAATTCTTTTATCCATAATATTTTACCTCATTTTTCAAGGATAA
>CAYRRJ010000101.1:0-5669 GCA_964426645.1 uncultured Campylobacterales bacterium
ACAAATCTTCCTATTCTGTTCCATCTTATTTTATAGTCTTTATCCCAGCTGAAGTATATAAACCAAGGTTTTCCCACTATCAGTGAGTATGGAACACTTCCCCAAAATCTGCTGTCATTTGAGTGGTCTCTGTTATCTCCCATCATAAAATATTCATCTTTTGGAACTTTTACATAAAAGGCATTGTATGCTAGATTTCCGATTCTTGGAAACTCTTCTACAAGTGCAGGTTGCATTGATAGTTGGTTTGCTCCCATAAACATGCTCATCTGCTCAAAAAGATTTACACTTTTGTCATATTGGATCCCCGGATATTTTGGCATATAGGGATTTTTAACCCATAATTTTCCGCTGATGATTTTGAGTTGCCCCGGGAGAAAGTTTTTTTTCATATACTCATCTCCCTCATGAAATTTTATATATAATTCTTTTTCCCGGTATAAAATCTCATCTCCTCCCAAGGCCACACATCTTTTTACATAATGAACTTTGTGGTTGTTAGGGTATCTGAAGACTACGATATCCCCTCTTTTAGGACCTTCTCCATCTATAATATGTCCGTTACCTTTGAAATCCGGAAGCACAGGAATTTCAATCCAGGGTATGTGAGGTACAGGGATACCATAGCTGAATTTTTTAACAAACAGGTGATCTCCTATAAGAAGAGTTTTTTTCATACTTCCACTTGGAATTACAAAAGCTTGGGCTACAAAAAATATGACTAAAAGGACTATTATAAAAGTACCTGTCCAACTGTTAGAAAATCTGTATAGTTTTGCCAGTTTATCTTTCATTTCTGGCCTTTGCAGATTTGAGAGTATTTGAAAGAAGCATAGCTATCGTCATAGGACCTACGCCCCCCGGTACAGGAGTGATGTATGAGCATTTTGGTGCTACACTATCATAATCCACATCACCTACCAATTTACCGTTTTCAAGGCGGTTTATGCCTATGTCTATCACAATGGCACCATCTTTTACCATATCTTTTGTGATTAGTCCCGCTTTCCCTACTCCTACGACTACCACATCAGCTTTTTTGGTATGTTCTTTTAGATTTTTGGTGTATATGTGACAGATATCTACCGTTGCAAAACTGTTTAAGAGTAGATTCATCATCGGTTTTCCAACTATGTTACTAGCTCCTACCACACATACATCCAAACCTTTAGGATCGATTCCGTACTCTTTAAAAATCTCCATAACCCCAAGTGGAGTACATGGTGCAAAACTATCAAGTCCAAGTACCAGTTTTCCGACATTGAAAGGATGGAATCCATCCACATCTTTATTTGGGTCGATTGCTTGTAAGATAGTATCCGTATCTATATGAGAAGGAAGAGGGAGTTGAACAAGAATACCGTCTATATTATCATCTTCATTTATTTTTTTAATGATTTCCAGAATCTTGTCTTGTGAAGTTGATGTAGGCATTTTGTGAATTGTAGCATACATTCCTGCCTCATCACAAGCTTTCTCTTTCATTCTTACATATGTTTTACTTGCAGGGTCATCACCAACCAGTATAACTGCAAGACCTGGTGTGATACCAACTTGTTTTAAGATATCTATCTCTTTTTTTACACTGTTTCTTATCTTTTGTGATAAAGCTTTTCCGTCAAGGATTTTCATATCTTTACTCTCTTTTTATGATTGATAGTGTATTATATCAATTAACTATTGAAGAGTTGATAAAGAGAGTTTTATGAGATATATTTTTGTCTGTTTTTTCCTTCTGTTATCTTTAAAAGCTGAAGATTTTATAACCAAACTGGAGTATGCAAAGATGCTCTATTCCAATCCCCGAGGTATAGGGTGCGATAAGTGTCATGGTAAAAAAGGAGAGGGTAAAATAATAGCTAGGTATAAACATAAAGGTAAAAAAAAGGTTTTAAAAGCACCGGCTATAAATTCTCTCTCAAAGAGCAATTTTATAAAAGCTTTGCAAAAAAGGCATAAAGTTATGCCTACATACTTTTTGACAAAAAAAGAGATTGATAGTCTGTACTATTTCGTAACATCACAAAAAAAGGAAAAAAGTGGAAACTAAAAATTCAATAAGAGCTTTTGAAGAAGCCAAAAATGTAATTCCGGGCGGAGTTGATTCTCCGGTTAGAGCTTTTAAAAGCGTAGGTGGTACTCCTTTATTTATAGAAAGAGGAGAGGGTGCTTATCTGTATGATATAGATGGTAATCGTTATCTTGATTTTGTGCAGAGTTGGGGTCCTTTGATTTTTGGACATTGTGATAAAGACATAGAAGAAGCGGTTATTGGTGCTGCTAAAAAGGGTTTGAGCTTTGGTGCTCCTACTACTTTGGAAACCGATTTGGCGAAGAAAATTTGTGAGCTTTTTGAACCGATTGAAAAGATTAGATTTGTAAGTAGCGGTACTGAAGCTGTTATGAGTGCCATAAGATTGGCAAGAGGTTATACGGGCAAAAACGATATAGTAAAGTTTGAGGGGTGTTATCACGGACATAGTGATTCACTATTGGTACAAGCAGGAAGCGGAGCGGTAACTTTTGGAAATCCAAGTTCTCCCGGAGTTCCGGCTGATTTTACCAAGCATACTCTACTAGCAAAATATAACAGTATCGAGAGTGTAAAAAAGTGTTTTGAAGATTCAGATGACATAGCTTGTGTGATTCTTGAGCCAATAGCTGGTAATATGGGGCTAGTCCCGGCAAAAGAAGAGTTTTTAAAAGAGCTGAGAAGCCTATGCAATGAGCATGGAGTTGTTTTGATTTTTGATGAGGTTATGAGCGGTTTTAGAGCCTCTTTGAGAGGTGCTACGGGAATAGTCGGTGTTAAGCCCGATATGATTACTTTCGGTAAGGTGATAGGAGGCGGAATGCCTGTTGGTGCATTTGGAGCAAGAGCTGAGATAATGGACAGACTAAGTCCGGACGGTCCTGTTTATCAGGCAGGAACACTAAGCGGAAATCCTGTGGCTATGAGCGCAGGTCTGGCTTCTTTGCAAAAACTTTTGGATAATCCTGATATTTATGAGAGATTTGAAAAGAAAGCAAGAAGATTGGTGGAGGGATTAAAAGAAGAGGCTAAAAAGGCAGGAATTTCTCTGCAAGTTGATGTAAGAGGCAGTATGTTTGGATTTTTCTTTAACGATAAAGAGGTTGAAAATTTTGATGATGCGCTTAAATGTGATACCGATATGTTTGCAAAGTTTCATCAAGGTATGTTAAATGAGGGATTTTATTTTGCCTGTAGTCAATTTGAGACCGGTTTTATCTGTGATTCTATAAGTGAAGAGATGATAGAAGATACTATAAAAGCTTCTGCTAAAGTTTTTGGTGAAATTTCAAAATGAGTGAAAAACCGAAATACGGAAAAATAGTAGAGGGTGCCGAGCAGTTATCGCTTGGCATCTCTATGGTAGTTGCCGTTTTGATAGGTGTGGGGCTTGGTTTTTGGATGAAATCGATGTTCGGTAAAGAGTGGCTTTTGTGGCTTGGTGTTTTTTGGGGTGTGAGTGCTGCTGTGTTAAATATCTATAAAGCTTACAAAAAACAAATGAAATCTCTGGATGAGTTAAAAGATGATGTAAGATACAAAAAATACCAAAAACAAGATGATGACGAAGAAGATGAGTATTAGAAAACTCTCCTTTGTTTATCTTATAGCAGACTTTTTGCTTATAGCTGTATCTATTTATCTTGGAGGATTATGGCTTTTAAATACTCAAGTTGCTTTCATTCTCTCAATGATTATTACTTTTGCTTCTTTTTTCTCATATAAAGTTATGATTGAAAAGAGAATAGAGGCAGGGGATAAAAGAGAGTATAGAGATTTTTATGATGAATTGGATGATGCCTATAACCTATATGAAGATAAAATTGATTCAAAAAATAGAGCAGAAGAGATAACTGAGAAGGTAGAAAAAAAGAGTAGTTTTTATAGGATGTTTGCAAACTTGGCAAGTTCTATAAGCGGTGCTTTGAGTCTATATAGACTTTTATCATATCTTCTTTTTGTAGTTGTCATTTTATATATGATAAGGCATGAAGTTTTTTCTCCCATAGCTTTTTTTGTAGGTATAAGTGTTGTACCAATTGCAAGTTTGATAGGGTTTTTAGCTAGAGACTAGGGCTGAACTTAATATAGTAGTTTTATTTTTAAAAATGATTAGCGTATTGGCTTCTTTAGCTATCCCTTTTATAGATGATTCATAACTTTTGTCTCTTAAATCTCCACTTACATGTAAAGAAAAAATAGGATATTTTTTATTATTAAATTTTATGTACTCTCCTATATTTAACATAAGTTTAGAAGTTATGGTTTTGGAATTTTGATAAGATTGATATATTTTATTCAGTAGTTTTGTAAATTCTTCTACTTTAATTCTGATTTCAGGAAAAGTAGGATCAAATTCTTTTTTATATATGGTGTTATTCCCTGCAGATGCGGCACTTATACAAAGGTCTAAAATAGAGTATATATTTGTTATTTTTCCATATTCTTGTATGTAGGAGAATTTTTTGGCAGTTCTCTTATAGAGTTTGATACCTATTTCATCCTCATTTTGATAACCTACTGTTATAGCATAAAAGGAGTATAAACCATAATTTAAATCTAGTACAGTTGTTTTAAATCCGAAACTGTGAGTTGCATAACTTTTTGCAAGTTCAAAAATCTCTTTAGGAGTTACCTCTCCAAGTAGATACTGCGCCTCTTGATTTAGAGATTTGACTCTTCCGTTTTCATCAAAAACAATGAAAGGGTTGTAGTCAAATTCTATCCAAGCTTCTAAGAAAGTCATTTAACTCTCTATATAGTTTTTGAGCTTTCTACCTACTTTAGGGTGTTTTAGTTTCTTAATAGCACTGCTTTCTATCTGTCTTACTCTCTCTCTTGTGACGCTTAACTCTTTTCCTATTTCTTCAAGAGTTCTGTCGCTCTCATCATGCATAAGTCCAAATCTCATTCTAATAACTGCTTTTTCTCTATCGTTTAGTTGGTCTAGTACATCGTCTATTTGGTCTTTTAAATCATTTTTCAGTATATGCTCCATAGGAGATACACTTGATTTGTCCTCAACGAAATCACCGAATTTTCCATCTTCTTCATTTCCGATAGGAGCTTCAAGGCTTATAGGTTCTTTTGTGATTTTTATGACATTTTTGACTTTATCGACACTTAGTCCAACCTCTTTTGCGATTGTATCGACATCCGGTTCTCTTCCCTCTTCCTGGAGGTATTTTCTTATGATTTTGTTGATTCTGTTGATTGTCTCAATCATATGGATTGGGATTCTTATCGTTCTTGCTTGGTCTGCTATGGCTCTGCTTATTGCTTGTCTAATCCACCATGTAGCGTAAGTTGAAAATTTATAACCTTTTTTGTACTCGAACTTATCTACCGCTTTCATAAGTCCTATATTTCCCTCTTGAATCAAATCCAAGAAAGGAAGACCTCGGTTTGTATATCTTTTGGCTATCGATACGACTAGTCTCAGGTTACTTTTTGCCATTCTTGTTTTGGCTTCATCGGCTATTTTCTTACCTCTTTTGATTTGCTCTAGTATCTCTTTTAGTTTTTCCTCTTCAAGGTCAAACCCCTGCTTACTCGCCTCTTTTGTTTGGAAAAGTTTTTTGATTTTCATATATGTTGAAACCATTGTGGCTTCCGGAACTTCCGCTGTTACTTCCTC
>CAYRRJ010000102.1:0-5646 GCA_964426645.1 uncultured Campylobacterales bacterium
CTGATTGGATTATTGAAAAAGTTATTGGAAAAATAAGCAAAATTAAAGTATAATACCACACTTCATGTGACTATCATGGTAAAATCAAACTAAAAGGGAAAGTAATGGTGAATGAGGCGAACGAAACAGTTCAGACTGAGACCGCAAATGAACAAGAGGAGATGGACTTTGCGGCTATGCTAGAAGAGTCTTTTAAAGATACGGAAAAAGATGCACTTATAAATGGTGTTGTTGTTGAAATCAAAGATGATGTTGTTTTGGTTGATGTTGGTAAAAAATCAGAGGGGCGGTTAAATGCTCATGAAGTAACCGACAAAGACGGAAATATTACATGTAAAGTTGGAGACACAATTCCTGTTGTAATATCTGGTTTCAGAAATGAACGACCTATCGTTTCTCATAAGAAAGCTATTAAGAAAGAGAAAGTCAAAGAGTTTATAGCAAATTACAAAGAGGATGAAGATAAAGTTCTGGATGTAAAAGTTGTAAATAAAAACAGAGGTGGTTTTATAGTTGAAGATGAAGAGGGGATGGAATTTTTTCTACCTCGTTCTCAAGCAGCTGTCAAAGATATCAACTCTTTGGTAGGAAAAAATATCAAAGTTAAAATTATCAAAATAGATGATGAAAATGAATCTATTATAGTATCAAGAAAAAAACTACTGGATGATGAAAGAAAGAAAAGAAGAGAAGTTGTTCAAGAGTTAATAGAAAAAGATGAAGTTGTAGAAGGTGTTATTAAAAAGATAACAACTTACGGTATGTTTGTAGATGTAGGTGGAGTGGATGGTTTAGTTCATTACAGCGAAATAAGCTATAAAGGTCCCGTAAATCCAAGTACAATGTATGAAGAGGGTGAAGTAGTTCCTGTTAAAGCTATAAAATATGACAAAGAAAAAAGACACCTTTCTTTATCTATAAAAGCGGCTATGCCTGATCCTTGGGAAGAGATAAAAGGTGAGCTTGAAACTGGTGATTCTATTCAGGTTACTGTTAGCAATATAGAACCTTATGGTGCATTTGTTGATTTGGGTAATGATATAGAAGGATTTTTACATATTTCAGAAGTATCATGGGATAAAAATATCAAACATCCTAAAGATTATATAAAAGAGGGTGAAGAGATTGATGTTGAAGTTATAGAGATAGACCCTGAGGAGAGAAGACTTAGAGTTTCACTGAAAAATGTACTTCCAAAACCTTTTGACGAATTTTTGAAAAACTACAAAGTAGGCGATGTTGTTAAAGGTAAAATTACAACTATAACCAACTTTGGAGCATTTGTCAGAATAGGCGGAATAGAAGGTTTACTTCATAACGAAGATGCTTCATGGGATAGAAATAACAAATGTAAAGAACTTTTTAAAGTAGATGATGAAATAGAAGTTCAGATAGTAAAGATTGATGAAGAAGGTGAAAAAGTCTCTTTGAGCAAAAAAGTTCTGGAAGACAGTCCTATTCAAAAATATGCTAAAACACACTCTAACGGGGATATCGTTAAAGGTAAAATAAGAGATATCAAAGATTTTGGTGTTTTTGTTGAACTTGATGAAAATGTAGATGCACTTATAAGAAAAGAGGATTTGGCTCCGGGCACTGAAGAAGAGTTAAAAGTTGGAGATGAAATAGAAGCTGCTATTACATTTATAGATGATAAGAAAAACAGAATCAGACTTTCTGTTAGAAGATTATCTAAAATAAAAGAGAGAGAAGCACTAAAAGAGATCAATAAAGAAGACAAAATGACTTTAGGTGATATCTTAAAAGATCAATTGAAGTAGTATATGCAAAAAAAGATACTCGGTATTTTTTTTACTGTTTTATTCATTGGTGTAGTAGGCCTTTTATACAGCCTTTTTAACTACACCAATGATACTGTAGTAGAAGTTAGAGAGTATCCTTCTCCTCTTGAAAAAGAGAAAAAAAATAAAAAATTTACAAAATCTTGGATTGACGGTTTGGCAAAATCTTCCAGGCAAAAGTACTCTTTTCCGGTAAATGATATGTTTATGCAGATAGAACTGTATAAGTATATTCCCCCAAAAATAAAATCTTACAGATTGGTTATAGATAATGTTGACAGATATTCGATGTTTTGTATTCTTCAAACACTTTCATCTTTTAAACTTCCTTTTGTATTTTCAAAAGAGGATAAAAAACCTGTCATATATATAGGCAGTCCCAACTCCAAACCACTTAAAAAAATAGTAGAAAAGTTGAAAGAATATGATATAAAATCCAAAATAGTCGAAGTTTGGTTGTAATTTTAGGAGAAAATAAATGAAAAAAATAGTTGTTTGTGATGCGATACATAAAAAAGGTTTTGATATTCTAAGAGCTGAAGAAGATATAGAGGTTTTTGATGCCGTAGGTATTCCAAAAAACGAACTTTTGGATGTTATAGATGATGCGGATGTTGCTATTACGAGAAGTTCTACCGATATTGATGAAAAATTTTTAAATGCCGCAAAAAATTTAAAAGCTGTCGTTAGAGCCGGAGTCGGAGTTGATAATGTCGATTTAGACGGATGTAGTAAAAGAGGTATTATAGCTATGAATGTACCGACTGCCAATACTATTGCGGCAGTTGAGCTTACTATGGCTCATCTTTTGGCAACTGCCAGAAGTTTTCCAAATGCCAATAATCATTTAAAATTGGATAGAGTCTGGAAAAGAGAGAAGTGGTATGGGGTTGAACTGTTCGGTAAAAAACTCGGAGTTATCGGTTTTGGAAATATAGGGAGCAGAGTTGCCGTAAGAGCTAAAGCTTTTGGCATGGATATAATAGCCTATGATCCGTATATAGAGCCGAGCAAAGTTACAGATTTGGGTATGAGTTATACTGAAAATTTTGAAGATATTTTATCTTGTGATTTTATAACTATACATACTCCAAAAAATAAAGAGACAACAGATATAATATCGTACGATGAAATTGACAAGATGAAAGACGGGGTAAGACTTATAAATTGTGCCAGAGGAGGCCTTTATAATGAAAAAGCACTTTATGACGGTATTAAAAGCGGGAAAATAGCATATGCAGGAATAGATGTTTTTTCATATGAACCTGCGACAGATCATTTTTTACTTGATTTGGATAATATTTCGGTGACTCCTCATCTTGGGGCCAATACTTATGAATCTCAGGAAAAGATAGCTATTCAAGCTGCGGAGAGTGCCATAAGTGCTGCCAGAGGGGTAAGTTATCCAAATGCGTTAAATCTTCCTATAAAAACCGAGGATTTACCTGTTCATATAGTACCATATCTTGAACTTCTTCAGAAAATGTCATATTTTGCCGCCCAAATCAACAAATCACAGGTTAAATCTATAAAGATAGAGTTGGAAGGCGAGATTTCAGAGTTTGGAAAGTCACTTTTGACTTTTGCAATAGTAGGTTCTCTCAAAGATTCTGTAGGTGACAAGATTAACTATGTCAATGCTGATTATGTAGCCAAGCAGAAAGGTATAGAAACACTTTATGAAAATGCTCAAAACTCTTCTGCATATCATAATAAAATCACTGTTACACTGACAACACAAAAAGGAGTTACTTCTGTTTCAGGTACAGTTTTTGGAGATGATGAACAAAGAATAGTAAATATCAACGGATTTGGTTTTGATTTTAAACCAAAGGGAAAAATGATTGTTTTCAAGAATAAAGATGTTCCAGGTGTCATAGCAAGCATAGCTACTCTGTTAGCTCAAAGAGGTATAAATATAGCTGATTTTAGACTTGGCCGTGGAAAAAATGACAATGCTATGGCTGTTATCTTAATCGATGATTCTATCGATAAAAAACTTCTTGAAGAGTTAAATTCTTTAGATACATGTATATGGGCTGAATACGCAATCTTGTAAGAATTAAGGGGGGATTATGATATATTTAATCTCCTCTTATATTATAAGCTTTATTTATGTTTACTCTCTTCCGAAAAGTTGTAAAAATGCAACTTTTTACAACTTTTTTATAAAAAATTCCTATAATTCTTGATTTTAATATAAATTTAAATTTAATATATAGTATAATGATGTGTTAATTGAAAAAGGAGATTAATAATGGCTAGAGTAGTAGTATTGGGTGGCGGAGTATCTGGACATACTGCCGCAACATTTTTAGCAAAATGGTTAAGAAAAGACCATGAAGTCGTAGTTGTAACACCAAACAGTAAATGGAACTGGATTCCGTCAAATATATGGGTTGGTGTTGGAGAGATGAGTAAAGAAGAAGTTATATTTGAATTGGCTCCAGTATATGAAAAAGCTGGAATTGACTATAGACAGGCAAAGGCTCTTTCTATTCATCCAGAAGGCTCAAAAGAGCAGAACAAACCTTTTGTAACTATTGAATATACGGGACAGGGAAAAGTTGGTGAGAGTGAAGAGCTTACATATGATTATCTCATAAACGCAACCGGACCAAAGCTTAATTTCGGTGCGACTGAAGGTTTAGGACCTGATGTGGGTCATACCGTCTCAGTTTGTACGGCTGACCATGCAGAACATGCCGCAAAAGAGTTGGATGAGCTTATTGCTAGAATGAAAAGCGGTGAGCACAAGAAGATTTTGATTGGTACGGGTCATGGTATGTGTACTTGTCAGGGTGCAGCATTTGAGTATATTTTTAATGTTGAGCATAAACTAAGAGAAGAGGGAGTAAGAGACAAAGCGACTATTACATACATCTCCAACGAATACGAACTTGGAGATTTTGGTGTGGGTGGTATGCATCTAAAAGTTGGTGGATATATCACAAGCGGTAAGGTTTTTGCCGAGTCACTATATACCGAGAGAGATGTAAAATGGATAACAAGAGCTCATGTGAAAAAAGTTGAAGCAGGCAAAGTATATTATGAGCAGTTAGATGGTAGTGAGCATGAAGAGGAATTTGATTTTTCTATGCTAATTCCTCCTTTTGCGGGTAGTGGAATGAAAGCTTATGATAAAAATGGAGAAGATATAACATCCAAGATATTTAACCCGGGTGGATTTATGTTCGTTGATGCCGATTACTCAAAAGGTACGGCTCCGTACGAAGAGTGGGATGCAAGTGATTGGCCAAGCAAGTGTCAAAATCAGACTTATAAAAATATGTTTGCAGTCGGTATAGCTTTTGCTCCTCCTCATATCATATCCAAACCTTTCAAATCACCAAACGGTACACCTATAAATCCGACTCCTCCAAGGACAGGAATGCCAAGTGCCATGATGGGTAAGGCAGTAGCTCAAAGTATCCGTGATATGATCAAAGGAGTTTCGGATGAACCTACGCATACTGCAAATATGAGTGAAATGGGTGCTGCTTGTGTTGCTAGTGCCGGTAAGGGAATCTTTTCCGGGACTGCCGCTGCAATGACAATGTATCCTATTATTCCTGATTATAAAAAGTATGAATATGGTAGAGATTTAAACGGAACATTTGGAGAGATTGGACTTGCAGGACACTGGGTTAAACATCTGTTGCATCATGCATTTATATGGAAGGCAAAACTTAAGCCTTTTTGGACAATTATTCCTGAGTAATAAAGAGCATATAATCGAAATGATATGCTTTAATGACCGGTAAGGGTTTGCTTTAGCTTTTCGCCGAAAGGCGTAGCTTTCTCGAAGAGAGTGATTGAGTTGATTTGGGATTTTATTCCAAAT
>CAYRRJ010000103.1:0-5645 GCA_964426645.1 uncultured Campylobacterales bacterium
GTATCTCTACAGTAAGTATGAAGATATCTTAAAAGAGCAAAATCCTGACAAAGAGAAACTTCCTGATTTGTTAAATCGTGCTGTTTTACTCTCAAAAGCTGATTTACTTAGTGAAATGGTATATGAATTTACCGAACTTCAAGGACTTATGGGTTACTACTATGCCAAAGCTATGGGTGAAGATGAACTGGTTGCTTTGGCAATAAAAGAGCAGTATCTTCCAAATTCAGAAGATAGTCTGTTGCCTAGTAATGTTTTTAGCTCTATAGTAGCACTCTCTTATAAATTGGATTCTTTGCTGGCTCTTTTTAGTATAGGCAGGATTCCGACAGGTACAAAAGATCCTTTTGCTTTAAGAAGAGCTGTAAACGGGATTGTAAAGATTGTTTTAGAGTATGGATTAAAATTTGATATAGAAAATGATCTCAAAGAGCTTTGTAAGTACTATAAGAGTTTTGATTTTGCAGTTTTGGAAAAGTTTTTTTTAGAGAGAATCTATCAGTTTTTTGGAGTCAATCCGTCTATTGTTAAAGCTGTTATTGACAGTGGAGAAAGAGATATCGTAGAGATATCAAAAAAGATAAATGCTCTTGATTTAGTTGTCAATTCAGATGGTTTTAAAGAGATATTTTCAACATTTAAAAGAGTAGCAAATATCGTAAAAGATATAGATATAAACAGTGAATTGGTAGTGAAAGAGGCTCTTTTTGAAACAAATGAAGAAAAAAAACTGTATGATGAGTTCAGTAGAGTTGGTTCGATGAAATTTGATTCGTACGAGGAGAAGTTAAAGGCTCTATTCTCATTGAAACCATTAATTGACGAGTTTTTTGATAATGTTATGGTAAATGTTGAAAATGAAGCAGTAAAAAGAAACAGACAAAACCTCATAGCTTCTATTTACAAAGAGTTTAAATCTATAGCTGATATTAAAGAGATAAGTGTTTGATTTTATAGTTATAGGTGCCGGTATCAGCGGTGCAAGTGTAGCCTACTCTCTTAAGCAAAGAGGTAAAAGAGTGCTGGTAATTGAGAGGTTAAAAATAGCATCCGGTGGCAGTGGCGCTGCCGGGGCTTTTTTATCTCCAAAAATATGCTCTTGCTCAAAATATTCAGACTTTATAAATGAGGCTTTTTTATTTTCCGGCTCTTTTTACAGAGAAAATTTTTCATCTTTTTTAAGAGATGAAGGTATTTTGCGTATCTTAAAAAGTGAAGAAGATATAGAAAAATGTAAAAAGAGTGAGATTTCTTCCTTGGAATTTAGTTTTTTGCAACAGAAAGATATAGATTTTTTGAAAAGAGAAGTTGCTCCTTTTGGTGCCTACCTTTTCCCTAAAGGCGCTCTTATAGACTCAAAAGGCGTTATAAATGCTATGCTGAAAGATATGGAAGTTGTAGAGTCTTTACATGTAAAGAGTATTATAAAAACAGAGAATGGTTATAGTGTTGAGGGATATGAGGCAAAAGGAGTGATTGTATGTACTGGAAGTGAGATTTTTGAAGAGTTTGAGTATATAGAGCTAAAGAGTATCTTTGGACACAGAGTGGATATTAAAACAAAAACAAAAATACCATACCATATACATAAAGAGTGTTCCATAAGTTCTTCCAAAGAGGGTATAGTGCATATAGGAGCAACCCATATACCAGGATATAGATTCCAAGGTAGCCAAAATCATGATAAAGAGTTGGATTTAATGCTTCAAAAAGCAAAATCATATGTAGATTGTGATGGATTTGAGATAAAAAAAGTGCATTACGGAACAAGAAGTTCAACTTTTGATTTCTTTCCTGTTGTTGGAGAGTTGATAGATAATAGAGCGACTTTGGAGAAATATCCCTATATAAGAAAAGGTTCAAAAGTACCACAGGAGAAGTTTATATATCATAAAAATCTTTTTATACATACAGGACATGGTGCCAGAGGTTTTGTTCTTGCTCCGTTTACAGCTGAGAAATTGTGTGATTTTATCCAGAACAAGGGCCATATAGAGTATAAAATATCTCCTGTCAGACTATTCTTGAAATATTATAGAAAATAATAAAATATTTTTTTTACTTAAGTGCCTGCTAAGTAAAGTTTTATTATATTCATATCCAAATTTTAGGAAACAGGTAGTGGATAAGTGTCAGTATCAAACAAGATAAAATATTTTAAAAAAATTGCTATTTTGCTCACCGTTCTTTGGACAGTATTGACAATAGCATTTTTTCTGTATCAGCTTGATAATGAGAAAAAACATATACAAACCACCTCTATAGTAAAAATAAAGAATCTTGTCAATGAAGCTTCATCTCTTATTTATTGGGCATACAGACAAAAAGCAAAAGAGATGGAAAGAGATGATATCAAAAATTTTAAAACAGAATTTTCTATAAGGGAGATGCTGGATAATATTTCAAAAAGTAATCATATCAGGATTGATATCAATCTCTATTACAATAAAGATGATCTTGATGATTTAGATATCCCAAATATTAAAAACAGCATAGTCAAAATGCAAAAAAATGCAAAAGAGACTTATGATATTTTTACCCAAAACGGAAAAGAAACAGTTTTTTACACAAAACCTCTTATAGCAAATGAATTATGTATAAAATGTCATTTTCATAATGATGTAAAAAAAGGGAGTGTTATAGGCAGTGTAAGTGCCATGATGAATCTTGTTTCCTTTAAGGATTCAAATTGGGAAAGTTTTAAGTTTTTTATTTTTCTTTATAGTTTTACATGGCTTTTAGGGTCGATATTTATATGGTGGATCTATTATAGGGGTAAAAATTATCTCAAAGAGAAAGTTAGAGCTTATGAAGAGAGTGTATATACTTTAGTTGAAATGATGGAAAAAAGAGATGCATATACAGCAGGGCATGGTAGAAGGGTTGCAACCTATTCTAAACTTATTGCCCAAAAAATGGGTTTTAGCGATGAACAACTTGAGATAATATATAAAGCGGGTATCTTACATGATATAGGGAAAATAGAGATTCCAGATGCTCTTTTGTTGAAACCTGACAGATTAGATGATTTGGAATATGCGCTTATCAAAAGACATTCCAAAACAGGTTATGATTTATTGTGTAAAGAACCATTCAAAAATCTTGCAACAATAGTTTTATATCATCACGAAAGATTTGACGGGAAAGGTTATCCTGCAGGTTTGAAAGGTGATAAAATCCCTCTCTCTTCACAGATTATTTCTGTTGCAGATGCTTTTGATGCTATGACAACAAACAGAGCATATAAAAGAAGTATGAGTGTTCAAAAGGCTGTAGAGATATTAATAGAAGAGAAAGGTAAACAGTTTAATCCGAAAATTGTAGATATGGCCAAAGATATTTTGCTTTCTCAGACTCCTCCTGAGGATATAACACAACTTCCTACTGATATCTATGAAGAGATGAAGTTTTCATATTACTTTAGAGATCAATTGACAGGTTTTTATAATATGAGCTATATCAAGTTTTTATTGGCACACAGATACAGTTATAATCTTTTGTGTATATATCATATAAACTGTAGAAATTTTTCTCAGTATAACAAAGAGTTTGGTTGGAAGCAAGGTGATGAACTTTTGAAAAAACTTGCAAATACTATAGCGGATATGTATAAGGAAGCTATAATTGTCAGAGTTGTAAGTGACCATTTCCTTGTTATCCATACTAAAGAGCATGTTGACATGAAATGCACAGAGTTAAAGAGATTGTTGGATATATCTTCTCTGGAGATTGAATGCAGGCATTTTGATTTTTATAAAGATGACAATATAACTCCTGAAAAATTTGAAAAACTGTTTACAAAGTTTTAAGTTTTTCATATATTTTAGACATAACCGGCACTTTCAAACCGACCTTTTCAGCCTCTTTGACAACATAACCGCAAAGTGCTTCCAGTTCGGTTTTTTTCTTTGCTCTAAAATCAAGCAACATTGAAGTTGTTGATTCGTATGGTATAGTGTTGACTCGTTTTATGACATTCTCTTTCTCTTTTTCTCCAAGAGGTATGTTTTTTTTATTTGCCAACAAAATAATTTCATCCAGGATTGCAGAAAGTTCATTTTTATGTTTGGCTCCTATCTCTCCTATTGTTATATCGTAGTATGATGTTAGAGAAGCAAAAGCACTGATAAGTAAAAATTTTCTCCATATTTCATAGTCAATGTTGTCACTTAGTCTGTGTTTTAGAGAGCTTTTTTTTAAGACAGCTTGAAACTTCTCAAGTATATCGGGTTTCTTCTCTGTAATTCCGAAAAATAGGTTGAAAACACCACCATACTTTTTGATAACTCCTGGTTTTGTAATGTTTGAGAGTATGTATATACACCCTTTTGCAACAGAGTTGTTCGGAAATTTTTCCTTTATAATCAAATCATTATCTACACCGTTATTTAAAGAGAGCAAAAGAGTGTTTTGATCTATAAATTTAAGATTTTCTTTACAGGCATTTTCCAAGTCATAGGTTTTGGTACAAAAAATTACAATATCATATTTTATATCCTGATTAAGTGTTTTATTTATATATGTTTCAGGGATTTTAAAAGTTTCATCTTCATCTATAATGTGCAAGCCGTTTTTTTTAATACTTTTGAGATGTTCTCCTCTGGCTGTCATATCAACATGCGCACTATATGATTGTATGATTTTAGCACCTATGTATCCTCCTACTCCTCCACAGCCTATGATTCCTATGTTCATTTTTCAGCCTTTTGTTTCAATATGTTAAGAATTATAAGATATAATTACAAAAAAACAGATAAGGAAGAAAATGAGAGTTATATTTTTGGTATTTGGATTCTCCTTGTATCTTTTTGCAGGAGTATATTATGCAAAAGTAGAACCTGTTGAGAGTTACACGATAAAGAGTGCCGCTAGTGGCAAAGTTTTAAATTCTATTCAAGAAGCTGAAGGAAGAGTATCAAAAGGTGGAGTTATAGTTCAGTTAGATGACATGTTAAATAAAGAGGATTTGAAAAATTCAAAGTTAAAGCTAAATGCATTGGAAGAGATGCTGAAAATTACTCAAAAAAATCTTGAAAATGCCAAAAAAATAGCAAAAATAAGAGAGAAAAACTACAATAAAATTAAAAATTTAAAGACAAAATCGAGAGTTGAAAAAGATAATGAATTGGTAAATATGATAAATTCGGAAAATCAGGTTTTATCTCTAATGAGTTCTTCCGAATCTTTGAAATCTCAGATAAATGATCAAAAGTACAAGATAGCCTCTTTGGAGGATTTGATTTCCAAAAAAAGGATAACAATTCCAAAGGGATTTTTGATATACAGATTATACATAAAAGACGGGGATTATGTCGGTGTCGGTACTCCTGTTGCTGATATCCATGATATCTCAAAAGCCAAATTGACTATTTTTGTTTCCAAAGAGGATTATACTTTGGCAAAAGACGGAGTTATATATATGGACGGTGAAAAGACAGATTACAAAATAAACAAATTGTGGGATGTTGCAGATACACAAAATATATCCTCTTATAAAGCAGAGATTGTTATACCTGCACCAAAAGTATTTTCACATTTGGTTAAAATAGAGTTAAAATCTAAATAATGAAACTTACAACATGTCCACTTGACTGTTTTGACGGATGCAGTGTAGTAGTTGACGAAAACAGAAACCTAAAAGGCAA
>CAYRRJ010000104.1:0-5614 GCA_964426645.1 uncultured Campylobacterales bacterium
CATACCGTATTTTTCTTCAAACCAGTTGTTGACAGCTTTTCTGTCATTAAATCCTCTTTCAGAAGAAACACCTCCGTAGATAATAGCTACTATATTGTGGTCCTGATATAGTTTACTTCCGAATCCGCCTCTGCCTGCCCATGTATCTACATGAGTTATTTTTCCGCCTTTTATAGGTGCCGAGCATACAGCGCCAAAGTCTGTAGATTTTGCAGATTCTCCGATTGCCAATATACGAGGGTCTTTTTTATAATTATCTTTATATTTTTCATAAACATGATTCATAAGAGAGTAAACACCACCGTTTTTCCATATCTTTTCCACATCCAGCTCTTCTATCTTTGATATCAGTTTTCCGCTTTCGTTATGATTAAGATATAAGACTGAAGGTTTTTTGGCCTTTCCTATGATAGAGAGAGTGCTGATACCAAGTCTTTCAAAAACATATCCTGCACCTCCCATGGCAGAGATATAAAATCCGTCCCAGGCAGGAGAATATCCCGTAAAAATCAGTCTGTTTGAGCCACTAAGAGGTGTATCTGCAAACAGTCCTGTGCCTATATTTATAGAGTTGTATTTTTTACTAAGATAAAATCCCAAATCTGCAGGACCGAAAAAATCTCCTATTTTGAATTCTTCCGTTTTGTTCATTGATGTTTTGGCGTCTATTATAAAGACTTTTAAACTTTTTTTCATTGTTATTTCCTTATTAGGATATATGCTTATAACATTATAATGTTTAAAAGTTTAATGAAAGCTTAAAAAATACATTTCAAATTGTAAAATACAGGAAATTGTACTTATTTTTAGAATGAGGGACTCTTTATCGGTATAAAAACTTGAGAAGGAGAGAGTTTTCTCTTTTTTACTGCTTATAGTATTGATATCTTTTTAAAGCTAGATGAAAGCAAACAAAAATTGGCTTTTAACTAGCAATTTGGGTTAAATTAGACCAGCAAAATACAACACTCCATAGCTCCATGAGCTCCTATAACCAGAGATTGTTCTATATCTGCAGTTTTTGAAGGGCCGCTTATAAATACACCAAAACCGTTTTTTTCAAAGTCTATTTTTTGGTAGGCTTCATACATATTGTTAAGGATATCATCTTTTTTCAAAATAATCAGAAGTTTTTCAGCTATAAAGTACAAAGTTCTCAGATTTATATCTTCTCTTATCCATACAGCTCCGTTTTCTGCTATTCCGAAATTTCCACGGACTATAGCAAGATCGCACTCTTTTAGGTTATGAGGATCTTCAAAATCATTTACATGTAAAGAATTTTGACAAAGATTTTTGTCAGTTGTGATAACAATACCAAGATTTTTGTAGTTTTCCTTTAAAAATTCTTCCAGACTCATCTCTCTCAACTCTTTGATATATCCTCCTACTTTTTTAACGCTTTGTCTGAAATAATCCAGTTTGTTTTCATATACAGTATAGTTCTCATTCAAAGAAGGAAGAGCGTGTTTTTTATCCTGATTTGACTCTTTTATAGAATTCAATATAAAATCTCTTGAGTTTGTCATTTTTGATTCCTCTTTTTGTAAAGCTCTTTAAAACTCTCTTTTGGCATTTTGGGAAGCTCTCTTCCTTTCCCCCATACATTGTATTTTGAATATAAAATAAATCTTGGCAGAAGAGGTACTGTCTTTCTTGTTAAAAATCCTACAAAATCCATCAGTTTTGGTCTTTGCATAAGGTATGTGGCAAATTTTAGAGAGTTTAGTTTCTTTTTGTCCAGCAATCCCTCATCCACTACATCCTGCCTGTGGAGATACAACTGTCTGTCAAGGTCAACTTTTACAGGACACACATCTTTGCATGATGCACAAAGAGTACAGGCAAACGGCAGGGTAAAGTTTCTTTTTATATCTTTACTGCTACCCAGATTTGACCCTATCGGTCCTGGAATGATATATCCATAACTGTGTCCGCCGCTTCTTCTGTAAACAGGACAGGTATTTAGACATGCTCCGCATCTGATACACTGAAGAGATTTGATATATTTTTTTGTTTTTAGTATTTTGCTCCTGCCGTTATCTACTATGATTATATGTAACTCTCCGTTTCTGGGAGTTTCATGATAATGTGAAGTATATGTTGTAATAGGTTGTCCTGTTGCACTTCTGGCAAGTAGTCTTGTAAAGACAGACAAATCTTTAAGTCTCGGTATGATTTTTTCTATGCCCATAGATGCAATTTGCAGTTTTGGCAAACTTGCACCAAGGTCGGCGTTTCCTTCGTTTGTACATACTACAAAACCTCCGCTTTCGCTTATAGCAAAGTTGACTCCTGTAAGTGCTGCCTCGGCTTGTAAAAATTTTTCTCTCAAATGTTTTCTGGCTTCATGTGTAAGATAGGTAGGGTCACTGTTGTTTTCTGTTGTTCCCAGATGTTTTTCAAAAGTTTTTCCAACCTGCTCTTTTGTGAGGTGAATAGCAGGAAGTACTATGTGTGAGGGAGGTTCTTTTCTTAGCTGTACTATTCTCTCTCCCAAATCGGTATCTGTGACTTCTATACCGTTTTCTTCCAGAAAAGGGTTGAGATGACACTCTTCTGTCAGCATGGATTTGCTTTTTACGAGTTTGGTTGCGTCGAATTTTTTTAGAAGGTTTAAAACTATCTGATTATGCTCTTTTGCATCTTTTGCCCAGTGTAGAGTAAATCCTCTTTTGATGGCATTTTTTTCAAATTCCAAAAGATATGTGTCTAAATTTTCCAGAGTATGGGCTTTTATCTGCTCAGCCAGTTCTCTCAGCTTTTCCCACTCTTGCAGAGAATGGGCTTCTTTATCCCGCTTTTCTCTGACAAACCAAAGGGCTTTGTCGTGCCATTTCATTCTTTTGGTATTTTTTACAAATTCTTCTGCAAGTTTGGGATGTGAAACAGCTTTCATCTTAAATCCTTTGCCAAAATTTCAGCTATATGTATAGTTTGAATAGGCAGTTTTTCCCTGTCTATTATCCCCTGCATGTGCATAAGACAGGATTGATCTACCCCGGTTATGAATTCTGCTCCTGTATTTATATGATCTTCAATTTTGGCTTTTCCCATAGCTATGCTCACAGCTTCTTCTGTTATGGCAAAGGTACCTCCGAAACCACAGCATTCATCAACTCTTGAAGGTTCCAGTAAAGTTATACCCTCTACCATAGATAGAATATTTTTTATTTTTGAATAATATGGAAGATTTCTTTCACTCGGAGTTGCCAGACCAAGTTCTCTGTGGGCGTGACAGGAGTTATGAATAGAGACTTTGTAAGGAAATTTAACATTCAGCGAAGTTGGTTTTATGATATCATGTAAAAATTCTATAAGTTCATAAGTGTTGTTTTTAATGTGTTCGAATCCGTCTTTTCCATCCAGGAATTGTGCATAATTGTATCTTACCATACTTACGCAACTTCCGCTTGGTCCTACTATATAGTCATATTTTTTAAAAATTTTCAAAAATCTTTTTGCCAGTATTTCAGCCTCTTTTTTTAATCCGGTATTTGCCTGAGCCTGACCCCAACAGTTCTGTTCCATCGGATACTCTATATCAAGACCTGCATTTTCCAGTATCTTTAGAGTATCAAGAGCAATGTTTGGGTATAAATCGTTAATAAAACAAGGAATAAAAAGTCCTACTTTCATATAAAACCTTTCAATTTCACAGAGGCCCGGAAAATCCGGACCTTATCTGAGGAGTTGAGATATTTTAACTGTTTTTTATGACAAACTTATGATATTAGCCAAATAGAGTCTCCAAAACAGTTTCTATGAGTAAAGTTCCGACAAACAGTGATAAAACTATAAAGAGGATAGCTTGGATTTTCATAGTTTATCTTTGTGTAAATGCCAGTTTTACAGCCAAAGCACCAAATATGGTTCCGGCAACTCTGTTTAAAATCATATTTGCTTTTTGTGAGCGGTTAAACCATTCTCCTATCTTTCCTGCCAAAACAGATATGGAACCAAAAACGACCAAAGCAGAGAGAATAAACAAAAAACCCAGTAAAAATATCTGAAATGTTACATTACCTTTTGAGGCATCAGTAAATTGAGGTAGAAATGCCAGAAAAAAAATGGATACTTTAGGATTGGTTACATTCATAAAAATACCTCGTTTGTAAAGTTGCGTGTATGTATAGTCTTTTTTATTGGCTTTTACATGTAAGGAGGAAGAGTCTTTGAAACTAAGATATGCAAGATACAGAAGATACAAAGCACCTATATATTTCAGAAGATTAAATGCAAGAAGAGAAGTTTGAAAGATAATGGCAATTCCCAGAGCAACAGCGGTTGTATGAACTATAAGTCCGGTGCACAGACCCAATGTGGTGGCTATACCGTTTTTTGCTCCTTTGGACATGGATTGTGTAAGTACAAATATATTATCAGGACCCGGAACCAAAGCCAAAGCTATAGAAGCAGTGATAAAGATCAATAATGTATCAAAATCAGGCATATTTTTCCTTTTATTTAAAATTTTTCTAGTATAATACGCAAAGATTATAACGAAAGAGTTTTTATGAGTAGATTAACCAACAAAGAAGCGCTAGAGCTTATAAAATATGCGAGTCTGAATGAACTCGGAGAGATGGCGTTAAAAAAGAAGAGAGAACTTCATCCTGAAAAAATAACTACTTTTATAGTGGATAGAAATATAAACTATACAAATATCTGCTGGGTTGACTGCAAATTTTGTGCTTTTTACAGACACAACAAAGAGAAAGATGCTTATGTTTTAAGTTTTGAAGAGATAGGCAAAAAGATAGAAGAGCTTTTGGAAATAGGCGGTACCCAGATACTTTTTCAGGGAGGAGTACATCCAAAACTACAGATTGAATGGTATGAGGATTTACTGGATTTTATATCAAAAAAGTATCCGACTATTACAATTCACGGATTTTCTGCGATAGAGATTGACTATATAGCAAGGATTTCGAAGCTGTCTTATGCTGAAGTTTTAACAAGGCTTCAGAAAAAAGGACTTTTTTCGATTCCCGGAGCCGGAGCAGAGATACTCAGTGACAGAGTCAGAGATGTGATAGCTCCCAAAAAACTGGATACAAAAGACTGGCTTGAAGTTCACAGAACAGCTCACAAACTTGGTATAAAATCAACTGCTACAATGATGTTTGGAACAGTGGAAAGAGATGAGGATATCATAGAGCATTGGGAGCATATCAGAAATCTGCAGGATGAGACGGGAGGATTCAGGGCTTATATAATGTGGAGTTTTCAAAGTGCAAATACCAGACTTAAAGAAGAGATTCCAAATCTACCCAAACAGTCCTCAAACAGATATCTCAGACTTTTAGCTGTCAGCAGGCTGTATCTTGATAATTTTAAAAACATACAAAGCTCATGGGTTACTCAGGGAAGTTATATAGGACAGTTGGCTTTGATGTTCGGAGCAAACGATTTGGGAAGTACAATGATGGAAGAGAATGTTGTAGCAGCTGCAGGAGTTCAAAATGCCATGAATCAGGAAGAGATGGTAAAACTTATAAAAGATATAGGTGAGTATCCTGCAAAAAGGGATACGGCATATAATATACTGATGTTACACACCATATGATATGCATAGTGACTTTAGTGATGCTTTAGTGCAAGGCAAAGGTTT
>CAYRRJ010000105.1:0-5613 GCA_964426645.1 uncultured Campylobacterales bacterium
CCTACCAGATCAGCAGCACTCAAATCATCATGACAGACAACTGTATATACATCTTTGTGAAGTTTTTCTCCCATATACTCTATGAACCTTGTTTTTCCACATCCTGTGGGCCCTTTTATAAGTATAGGAAGGTTCATACTTGAAGCTGCTTCAAAAAGTTCTATTTCATTTGATTGAGGTACATAAAATGTCTTCATTCTTTTCCTTTTATTTTGTTAAATTTATATATATTTCTGGTAAAATTTTTGGTAATCTTTTGCTGTCTCTTACTACAGCATAACTGTTTTTACCGAAAATATAAGAGAGATATCCTTTTGATTCTGTATCTATAGTTATACAAAAAGGAGTTATTCCCTTCTTTTTAACTTCATCTATAGCTTTTTTTGTATCTTCTATGCCATATCTTCCGTCATATCTGTCAACATCGTTCGGTTTCCCATCACTGATGATCAAAAGCAGTCTGTTTTCATTGGGTTGTTTTTCCAAAATAGAGGCAGATTCTCTTATCGCTGCTCCCAATCTTGTATAATAGCCTGATTTTATAATATTTATTCTTCCTCTGATTAGATCACTGTATTTTTCTTTAAAATTTTTTACAATATGAAAAAAAACTTTTTTATTTTTTAAAGAAGAGAAAGTGTAGATTGCAAATCTGTCTTGTAATTTTTGTAAAGATTCCGAAAAGACAATAAGAGAATCTTTTATAACATCTATAACTCGAAGTTCTTCTGTTATACCGGCTTCTGTTGATAGAGATACATCGGCAAGTATAAGAGTTGCCATATCTCTTGTTTTTTTCTCATAACTCTCGAAAAATTTTTGTTTGTGAGATAGTTTGTTATGGTGTGATTTATAGTCAATCCAGGAGTCCATATTTATCTCATCTCCATAAGGAAGGTTACTGTTTTTTATTCTGTTTAACTCAAATAAATCAAGTTCAGATTCTATCTTTTTTACTATTGATGATAATTTTTTTGAAAGTTTTAAAGGTGTTACATTGGTTGTTATTTGAGGTTTTATACACACATAGTTTTTTAGATATGTTTTTTTTCTATAGTCCCATTCATCTATAAAATGACCTTTTCCCAAAGGATATATTTCACTTAAATCAGATTCTAAATCCAAATCTATCTTTATTCTTGCAGATAGATTTGCTTTTTTCTTGCCGAGTGTTATTTCATCCAAATCTTCAGCGTGGTATAGAGCATCTTTGTCAAACCTGTCATCTTCTGCTCTGTCTATATTTATCTGTTCCATTATGTTCATCATAGATTCAGGTAAAAAAGAGAGGAAGCCGTCTGTAGTTTTATTGTCATCTATCTGATTGGCTCTTTTTTTCATATTTAAAGTATCATTTTTTTCGCTGTTATTGTCTCTTTGTATATTTTCATTTGCATCTGTATCCAGATATGTTTTAGATGAGATATGTGGATATATCCAAAGAGGGCAGGGATATGTAACTGTTTTAGTGTATAAATTTTCTGTATTTAGATATGAGAGTTGTGGATATTGATAAATCAGATATTCAACAGCTTTTTTATAAAATATTTTGAAACCTGAATATCTGCTTATAATCTCTTTTATAACTCTTTGATTTTCACTTAAAATATTGTTTTCATTTATATTTGTTTTTGACAGCATTGTTATGAGCCAGAAATAGTGCATTTTGTTTAACTCAACAGATGGAAAATATGCCAAAGAAGAGGGTAGATATAGAGATTTTTCATCTTGCCATGCAAGATAAAACTCTTCTCCCAAAAATGATATTTTTTCTAAAACTGTTCTTGAAGTAGATATATGTCTTTTATCAGTTATTTGCAAATCTTTACCCTTTTCTCCACCCATAAGATGAAAGAAAAGGTGTAAAGATTTGCTTATGTCGGTAAAAAAGACTTTTTTGTCTTCATGGAGTCTGTTTGTCTTTTTTGTTACAAACCTGTCCCATACTTTACCAACATACTCCTCCATATATCTCTTAATCCTCTTTTACAAAGAAGCTGTAAAGATAGAGAATAAGTCCTCTGAATGTTACAAATCCAAATCCCAAGCGGATAAAGTATATAGATTTCAGACTCTCCTGAACATCCATGAATGACATAGGATTTGTACCTGTTCTTTGTTGGATAATCTGCATTATACCGGCTGCTGTTAATGCTAAAGTTATTCCTAGCATACCTATATTCATCATCCAAAAAGCGCTTAGTTCAACTTTTTGTGCTTTTTGGGAATTTCCTCCGTTTCTACCTCTTAAAATAGGCATAGCATATGAAATCAGTGTAAAGATTATCATAATGTATGCACCGTAAAAAGAGAGATGACCGTGCGCTGCTGTAAGCTGTGTACCATGGGTATAGTAGTTTACAGGAGCAAGAGTATGCATAAATCCCCAAACACCGGCACCCAAAAATCCCATTACAGCAGTACCTTTTGCCCAGGTAAGTGCCATTTTGTTACTGTGCATCATAGCTCTGTCTTTTGTGGCTGAATATACAAAAAGAATCATAAGAAAAAATGGTAAAGGTTCAACTGCAGATGAGATAGACCCAAGATATAACCAGTATTCAGGTGCTCCCATATAGTAAAAATGGTGTCCTGTTCCGACTAATCCTGATACAAGAGTCATAGCTATAATCAAATATAGCCATTTGTCTATATGTTCTCTGTCTATACCTGTAACTTTTATAATAACAAATGCTAAAAGAGCACCAAGTATAAGTTCCCATGTAGCTTCAACCCATAGATGGACAACAAACCACCAGAAAAATTTATCCATAACAAGATTATCAGGAAGATAGAATGCAAATAAAAAGAAAAATGCCAAACCAAATAATCCTGTCAGCAATACTGTTGTTATAACTGTTTTTCTTCCTTTTATTACTGTCATTGTTACATTTAGAATATAAGCTAAAACAACTATAACTATACCTATCTTTGTAATTGTAGGCTGTTCCAAAAATTCTCTTCCCATAGTTGGCAGAAGATTGTCAAAGGTCAATTCTGTGAGTTGTGCATAAGGAACAAACAGATATCCAAGGATTGTAGCAACTCCTGCTGCTGCAAATATCCAAAATGTAACTTTGGCTAACCATGGACTCCATAGTTCTCTTTCACTCTCTTCAGGTACCAGATAATATGTAGCACCCATAAAACCAAACAGTATAAGAACTATAAGCAGATTTGTATGAACCATACGCAAAACATTAAATGGGATTAACGGGAATAGAAAATCACCATAGATATATTGGGTTGCCATTAGAAGTCCAAAGAGTAATTCTCCGGCTAAAAGAACCAGTGCAAAGATAAAATATGGCTTTGCGACCATTTGTGAACTGTATTTCATATAATTTTCCTATCCTTCTATATTTGGTGGCCAGTTGTTGGCGTTGACTTTAGATGTCCAAATTAAAAAATCTGATAAATTATCTATCTCTTCCTCAGTCAGGTTGAATTGGGGCATTTTTCTGCGGTTTGGATTGTCCATAGGCTGTGCCGCCATCCATCCTTTCATATATGCTTTAAAACCTGCTTCGTCTCCTCCGCTGACTCTTAAAAAAACATTACCAAGTTCAGGTGCATAATATGCTCCTTCTCCTAAAATAGTGTGACAACCAACACAGTCATTCTTTTCCCAGATACGCTTGCCTTTTGCAACTGATGCAGTGATTTTATCTGCATTTGAGCGTTTGGGAATTTGCTGTACTGTATCAAAAGTAAGACCGATAAATACCAAAAGGGCAAACAGTCCGCCGCCCAAGTAGATATTTTTTGCCATACTTTTTGTTATGCGCTCAGTCATAAATTCTCCTCTTTTAAATTCTACTTCTTTGTAGTATTTGAATTATATACAATACTTTTTTAATTCTACATTAAAGTAGTATTTAAATTTAATTATAATAAAATTAAGCATGAAAAAGAAAAATTATATTAAAACACTTAGATATCCACCTGGTGATTTTACTATCTGGATAGTTATTTATGTAGAGTTGGTTACTTTTGGTGCCCTGTTTTTAACATATGCATATAAAAGACATTTAGATGTAAAGTTATTTAATGAATCTCAACTGATGTTGAATCAGTTAGCCGGATTTGTAAATACTATAGTTTTGATTACAAGTAGTTATCTTGTAGTAAGAGCAGTTGAAATCATAAAAAAAGACAAAATGGGTGTAAATTTTAAACAGGCATCAAATTTTTTGTCTGGCGCGATTATACTCGGTATAGTATTTTTGGTTATCAAGATAAGTGAATTTTATTCAAAATATGCTGAAGGTATCAATATGAGTACCAATACATTTTTTATGTTTTATTTTATCTTGACTATATTTCACTTTTTACATGTATTGTTGGGAGTTATAATTTTGTATAACCTTTATGCTAAGACCAAAACAGGCGGATATAATATATCAAACTATGTAGGTTTGGAAACGGGTGCTAGTTATTGGCATATGGTTGATTTACTTTGGATAGTGTTGTTTCCATTGATATATATAATAAGATAAAGGATTTTTTTGACTACTTTTATATGGATTGTTTTAGTTATATTGACGATTTTTGCTTTTTTTCTTGGTTGGTTTAAGCTTATAAGCAGTGTTTTGGTTGCAGTTTTGCTCTTTAGTACTTTTTTAAAAGGACAGTTGGTTATAGATTATTTTATGGGTTTAAAGGATGTTTCGTTAAAATACAGAATAATTCCTACTATTTGGCTTAGTGTCATAATAGTATTGATAGGTATTTTTTACTATTTCCCAAAGAGTGTATAATGAAACTAAATACTACTTCACAATATGCAATAAAAATTATGTCATATATGGCAAGTGATGATGGAATAGATTTTTATCATGCTAAAGAGATATCAGATAACTTGGAGATACCCTATAAGTATCTTACAAGAGTTATGACGATGTTGGTAAATGCAGATTTAATTATCTCATTAAGAGGACGCGTAGGAGGATATCGCCTTTCAAAAGACCCATCAAAGATTAGACTTGTAGATATACTTGATGCCGTAGATGAGTCTTTTGATATGAACAGTTGTATCCTTAATCATAGAAAATGTAATGAAAAGAAAAAATGTGCACTTCATGATAAATGGAAAAAGCCCAAAAGGATGATTAAAGATATGTTTACAAATACAACTCTGGATGAGCTTGTTTAGCCTTTCATATCCAAACCAAGTTCTTTGGCTGCTGTTCTCATTCCAAGTATAACTTCTTGAATCAACTCTGTTAACTCCATACCAAGCATATCGGCACCTTTTTGCATAACTTCTCTACTTGCTCCTGCTGCGAAAGATTTTTGCTTAAATTTTTTCTTTACGGATTTTACTTCCAGATCCATTACGGATTTGCTGGGTCTTACCAAAGCACAAGCAGTAATCAGTCCTGTAAGTTCGTCAACTGCGTAAAGAGTTTTTTCCATTTTACTTACAGGCTCTATATCTGTACATATCCCCCATGCATGACTCATTATAGCCCTTATGATTTCATCGCTATATCCTAAAGGCTCCAGTATCTCTTTTGTTTTGTAGCAGTGTTCATCAGGATATTTTTCGTAGTCTAAATCGTGTAAAAGTCCGACTATACCCCACTTTTCCTCATCTTCTCCCCATTTTTT
>CAYRRJ010000106.1:0-5528 GCA_964426645.1 uncultured Campylobacterales bacterium
CATGATGAGATAGAGACACTCACTCTATACGCTTTTAGTACCGAAAACTGGAAAAGGCCAAAAAGTGAAGTTGACTTTTTAATGAATCTATTTGGCAAATTTTTAAAACAAGAGTTATCTACTTTGATTGAAAACAATATAAGATTCAGAGTTATAGGTGATATATCCAAATTCTCACCGAAACTTCAAAAAAAGATACAATATACAATAGAAAAAACCAAAAATCATACAGGTTTGACTCAAATACTGGCAGTAAACTACGGTTCAAAAAATGAGATAATCAGAGCTGTAAACAGTCTTAACAAAGATGTCATCACTGAAAAGGACTTATCAGATGCTTTGGATACAAAAGATTTTCCTGATGTAGATATGCTGATAAGAACGGGGGGTGAAATGAGACTATCAAACTTTCTATTATGGCAAAGTGCCTATGCAGAACTATTTTTTACAGAAACTCTATGGCCTGACTTTGGTATAGATGAGTATTCTTCCATGCTAGAAGAGTTTAAAAACAGAAACAGAAGATTTGGGGGAATTTAAATGGAAATATTTTTATGTGCAATTCTTGGTCTGGCAATAGGATCTTTTTTAAATGTTCTTATACTTAGAATCCCAACAGGTGAAAATATTGCATTCCCTGCCTCACACTGTACCAAATGTAATAAAAAATTAAAACTCTATCACAATATACCGTTGATATCATGGATATTTCTTGGAGGAAAATGTGCATACTGCAAAGAGAAAATATCTTTACAATACCCTTTAATAGAGCTAATAACTTCTTTTTTATTTATAATCTCATATTTAAAAACAGAAGATTTGCAAACTTCACTCATATACTCTTTACTCTTTTCACTTCTCTTGGTACTCAGTATAATTGATTTAAGATACAAGGCAGTTCCTGATATAGTGAGTTTTCCTGCGCTTTTTGTTGCTCTTTTCACAGGAAATTTATCAGAAGCTTTTTCCAATGCCCTTCTCTTTGCAGGTGGTTTTGCTCTTTTGAGAATGGTTATTTCATCGATTATAAAAAAAGAGGCTATGGGAGAAGCCGATATAATAATTGCTTCAATCATAGGAGCAGTACTTGGAGTCAAACTGGGGATAGGAGCTATATATATATCTTCTGTTATAGCACTACCGGCTTTTCTGATTGTAGGTAAAAAAGGTTTTGAGCTACCGTTCATACCTTTCTTAACTATAGGTATGTTTATAACATGGCTTTTAGACAAACAAATTTTACAACTGTGGGACAAAATATATGGCTAGAGTAAATCAATATCTTTTACAACATTTCATTTCTATGTTCAGTTCTCTGTTTTTTATACTGTTTACTATAGTTTCTGTTATATTTTTTATAAAGATAGCAAGTGTGACCTCTGTTATACAAATGAATTTTGTAGAGCTTGTAACTATGTATATATATCTTATCCCCAAACTGCTGTTATATACCATGCCTGTAACTTTTTTCGTCTCACTTTGTATAACACTTTTCAATCTCTCAAAAGAAAATGAACTTATGATTTTATTTACCATGGGCTACTCTCCTAACAAAATAGCAAAATTTTTCACTTTATTGGCAATGTTGTTTTCATTTTTACTTGTTATAAATGTAATTATACTTATACCTTTATCTAAACAATTAAACAAAAATTTTATAGATTATAAAAAAGCAGAAGCAAAATTTAATATTCAAGAGAGTAAATTTGGTCAAAAGTTTTCTGACTGGCTTGTTTATATAGACAAAGTTGATAAAAAAGACAAAAGTTATAAAAATGTAACCCTTTATAAAAAAGAAAAAAGGGGAGAAGCGTCCAAACTCATCCTTTCCAAAAAAGCAATCATAAAAAATGACAATGGCACATTGAGACTTATATTGGAAAATGGCAAAGCTTTTGAATTTCAAAAAAACAAAATTGTTCAAGTTGACTTCGGAAAAATGTATATTAACAACAAACATAATGAAAATATAGGATATATCCAAACAATTTATGACTATTGGAATCTGGCATTTAAAGATAAAAAAAGAGCTTATGATTTTGCTTTTTTTATACTTATAGCATTGTTTCCTTTTAGCACAACATTACTTGCCATAAGTATATCAACAGTTACATCAAGATATAACAAAAACGGGATTTATCTTTATATGTTTTTATCAGTCCTTATGTACTTCGTATGTGTCACAGTAATAGCAAAAAGTAATGCTTTTTTATCTATAGGTATAGTATCGATAATAAGTTTTTATATATCTTACTATTTATACAGGAAAAGGATATTGTCAAGATTTTGAAAAAAAGAATCAAAATTATAATTAGCTATGACGGATCAAAATTTTACGGTTCACAAATTCAAAGCGGTAAAAAAGAGTTAAGTGTAACAGGTATTTTAAAAAAAGCTTTTTTAGCTTTACATGTAAAGGAGATACCTCAGGCAAGTGGAAGAACAGACAGAGGTGTACATGCTTTAAATCAGGTATATCATATAGACATTCCCGATTATCTGTTTGACTTGAACAAACTGTCAACTACTCTCAACAGAACTATACATCCCTATGCCCATATAAAAAATATAGAATTTGTAAACAGTGATTTTCATGCAAGATTCCAGGCAAAAAAAAGATTGTACAGATATATAGTTTCTCATGAAGCATATACTCCTTTCATGTCAGATTATTTTAATTTTATGCCAACACTTGATATAAAAACACTTAACAAAGGAGCTAAACTCTTTACAGGAAAACATGATTTTAAATATTTTATGAAAAAAGGGAGTGAAACACAAAGCACTGTACGAGAAATTTTTAAAAGTGGTGTTTACAGATATAAAAACCATACTATAATATACTTTATTGGGAACAGTTTTCTCAGAAGCCAAATCAGAATGATGTGTGACTTCCTGTTTAAATTAGAAAAAGGGGTACTCTCCTACCAGGACTTAAAAAATCAACTAAATGGTATAAAAAGAACAAGTACTTCTCTGGCAAAACCGGAGGGATTATACCTTAGTAGAATTTATTACTGAATATACCTTATTTCTCCTACTAGTTCATCTCTATCGTAAATTGAGGTAGGATTGTTAAACTGCTCTTTTTTATTTGGGTTGAAAATAAACAAATCAGCATCATATCCTTCTTTGATTTTTCCTTTATTTTTCAAACCTAATATATTTGCAGGTTTTTCACAAAGCATTTCTATAAGCATTGTTAAATCTATTCCCTCTTTCAAAACCAAATAGCTATATACCAATTTAAAAAATTCCTCTATGGAACCCAAGCCAAAAAGAGCTTCTTTAAAAGCCACATCCTTGTATAAAACAGATTTTGGAGAATGAGCAGATGTCAGTGTGTCAATATGTCCCGATTTCAACTCTTCTATTAAAGCTTTTCTTTCCTCTTCATCTCTTAAAGGAGGTAAAATTTTGGCATAAGTATTAAAATCATCGCAACTGTTTTCATTTTTTATGAGATGATGTATCGATACCTGAGAAAATATATTGGGATTTATTTTTTTACTTTCTTGTATAATCTCCAAAGATCTTTTTGTAGATAGTGTCTGTAAAACAATTTTTGAATTATACTCACATGAAAGTTCAGAAACTTTAGCCACTTCAACACTTTCTGAATATTTTGAAATACCGGAAAGTCCTAGTTTCGAGGATACTATACCTTCGTTCATCAAACCTTTGTCATCAAGACTCTCATCATAACAAAAACAAAAAATAGGTTTGTTTTTCATATAGGCATACTGCATTCCTCTCTTTAAAAGATTAGAATTTATACTAGATATAGTCCAAATAGCACTTGCTCCATTATTTATTAAAGTTGCTATATTATTTAGCTTTGCCCCTGTTTCATCAACTAAGGGAGCTGTTATTTTTAGATTTAAATCAAGCTTTTCAATATCAGATTTTATAAAATCCAAAAGTGTGGAGCTATCAAGTCTGGGACTAAAATCAGATGTTATAACAGCTGTTGTAACACCTCCTTTTTTTGCACTCTTCACTAGCTTATCAATATTCTTTTTACTTAACACATCATTGAGCAATCTTACATTTAAATCAATCAAACCCGGGAAAAGATATAAACCGTCAATATCCAAAATTTCACAATCTCTGTTTTCTATCTTATCTGAGATTTTTTCAATTTTTCCATCTTTTATCAGCAAATCCTTTTTTACCAATTCTCCATTATATACAATCTCTGCATTTTTTATCAGTTTCATTTTAATTTACCTTTGATTCCAATAATTTTATGATAGGACTCTACTATTTGTTCTTTTTGTAACAATCCCTCTTTCAAAGCTTTTTTTATCGCTTTTTTAACCTCATTTGGAACATTTGAAGTATTGATAAAATATCCTGAAAAGAATAAAACATCAACTCCCGCATTTAAAGCTTTTACTACTCTTTCTTTAAGGGTATATTTCTTTGACAGACTATAAGACTTTAAATCGGAACTGAAAACTATACCATCAAACCCCATTTTGTTTTTTAAAAGTTTTTTTATGGTCAATTCAGAAAAAGTTGCCTCATTTTGTTCATCTATAAAAGTGTTTATTTCGTTATCCATCATAATAGCATTTATCATTTTATTTTTAATAAATTTGTAGAAAGGTTTCAATTCTTCATATTCCCACTCTTTATCCTCCACAATCTTACCTGGAAAATGCCCCAAAACAGGTAAAAGAGCAAATCTTTGCAAAAGCCTAAATTCATTATCAAGGTAAGACAATTCTATATCTACATCTATAGAATAACTATCTTTTGTTTTTAAATCCGCATTAGGCCAAAAAAGTACATTTACCCCTATATCAGATATATACCTGTAAACATTTTCCCTGTTTTTATCCAGTTCTTCAAATGTAATATTTTTTGAATCACTATTAAACTTACCAAAATTCGATGGTCTTGATATAATAAACAGTTTTTCATCCGAAGTAGTTTGAAATTCATTTATTAGATTTTTTAAATTCTTATTATTATCTATATTTTTTTTACTTAGATAAATACCGCCTATTCTGTTTTTTCTGATATCTCTTTTTATTTGTAACACCCATTTGTCATTACTTTTTTGCCCATCAAATCCTACAACAATCATCTCCGATATCATCTTTTCCAAAGATACGGAATATGAACAAAGAGGAATAATGCAAATAAAAAATATAGAAAAAAACAGTTTGTTCATTTCAGTAAATCTTTCAAACTTTCTGTTGGATTTTTTCCCTGCAAAACTTCATAAACCTCATTTGCAATAGGTGTATAGATGTTGTGTTTATTGGAAAGATATATAATGGCCTCTGTTGTAAAAACACCTTCTGCAACCTCACCAAGGTCATTTAAAATATCTTCCAAACTTCTCTCTTTTGCAAGTCCTAGTCCTACCCTGTAATTTCTTGACAATTCACTTGAAGCACTTAAAAAAAGGTCTCCTGCACCACTCAAACCTAAAAAAGTTTCATCTTGGGCACCAAAAAATCTACCAAATCTCGCCATTTCAACAAGGCCTCTGGATATGAGACTTGCTCTTGCAT
>CAYRRJ010000107.1:0-5489 GCA_964426645.1 uncultured Campylobacterales bacterium
TGATCCGGAAAGTATAATTTTGAAAGGAGAAGGAGATGTAAATATATATACTCCTTTAAGTAAATTTAAATTAAAAAGTGATTTGGAAGGAGAAGTTCTAATTCATACAAAATAAGAAAAAAATATAGAAATATAAGCGTTTCGTTAAGTTATAAATAGGTATAATAATAAAAACTATATTAAGAGGAGTTTGGGATGAAAAGTTATGCTTTTCTACTGGTAGTCGCATCAATTCTATTTACAGGCTGTGCAACAGCTCATAAAAGTGCAAGTAATGTTTACAGAAGTGAAAACAACCAGTATGTTATAAACAGTATTCCACTTGACCATAAGGTGTCAATATTGGGATACAGATCTAAATTTCAGGGTAATTTGTTATTAGCATCTGTTGATATACAAAACAATGACCAGGAAAGTTACGATTTGGAATACAGATTCAGGTGGTTCGATGATAGTGGTTTTGAGATTCAGAAAACACCATGGATGGCATTGACTCTAAATGCCAAGGAACTTAGGAGTATCCAGCAAATAGCAACTACTCCTCAGGCCGAGTCTTTTAAATTTTTCGTTAGATTAAAACAATAAGGAGATAAATATGAAAAAGAGTTTGATTAGTTTAAGTATAGTTTCTGCTGCACTTTTATTTACAGGATGTGCAACAACAGGAGGAGGAAGTGGTACTCCTCATTATATCAATCAGGAAAAAGCAGGTACTTCAACTCCTGTAACACTTGGTCTTGATTATCAGGATTTCAGAAAAGCTTCTATGGATGCTGTTCAGTCTATGCTTAGAAGCGGAGCTTTAAACAAACCGGGCGGTGGAAGATATGTGTTGGCTATATCGACATTAATCAATGATACTACCCAAAGAATTGATATGGATCAATTGGTAAAAAGTATAAGAATAGCACTTCTTCAAAGTGGAAAAGTTGTAGTAACAACCGCAGTAAGAGCAGGAGGTGCTGAAGATACTATGAGTTATGAAGCCAGAAAACTAAGAAAATCTGATGAATTCAACCAAAGAACAGTAGCTAAAAAAGGTCAGATGATAGCTCCTGACTTTTCGCTCTCAGGTAAAATAATACAAAGAACATCAACCCTTTCAAGCGGGGAAACAAAAGTTGACTATTATTTTCAACTTACACTCACAGATATAAAAACCGGACTTGCATACTGGGAAGGTGAAACAGTTATTCAAAAAGCCGGTAGCGGTAAAACTGTAAATTGGTAAGGGTTGTTATATGAAAAGAGTTATTTTTACTATAATTTGTCTTCTGACTATCAATAATTTCAGTATGGCAGCAAGTAACAGTGAAGAGGTAATAACACAAAAAGATGTCAATGAACTGAATCAGATGTCTGATCCCAAGAGTGTTGAAAATGCTGCAGATACCATAGAGGATTGGGCATATAATGCCATATCAAAATTTGGTGTGGATGAATTTGGTGAGCATAAGGGAAAGTTTTTCTTTTTTGCCAGCCAAAGTGTCTCTTTAAAACCAACTGATCCTCAATTTGGCGATGCTTTGGTAAATGCTTATGACAAAGCAATGATGAAACTTCAAAATAAGTATTTAATGACAAGGTTTGGAAAAATAATTACAGAAAAAATAAAATCTTTTTATTCTGACAGATCTACAAATGCTAATGAAATAGAACTTCCAAATCCAAATATACAGGGATTTATAGGAAAAGTCCTAAAAATTATAGATAAAAATCTTGATGTAGCGGAAAAAAAGTTGGATAAAGAGCTTATAGAGCTTGGTACAGACCCGGCAGAACTGGCAAAAATGACTCCAAAAATGAAAAAAGATGTTTTTAGAGACAAATTTTTAAAAAGCAGTATTCAAAAAGCGTCCGGTTCCATTGCAGGATTGTTTCCTATACAGACATCAGTAGCTACAGACAGTACAGGAAGATATGTGGTAGGAGTAATTGCTATAGCAACAGCAAAAACCATACAGATAGCAAAAGATATAAGACTTCAAAGAAAGCCCCTTGTAAGAGGCAAAGGAAGAGATGTTAAAGACTTGCTTCCGGCTTCCAAAGATGAGTATCTCAGCACTTTTGGAGTAAGACTTGCATACGATATAGACGGTACTCCTATGATAATCTCTTACGGATTGGGTTCATACTCAAATGATGGTGATGATTATATAAAAGACCAGTTAAGAACCGAAGCCAAAGAAAATGCAATAAGCAATGCAAATGCTCAGATAGCAGAGGTTGTTAATGGCTATATGAGCATAAAAGAGAGCAGAACAACGGGCGAAGAGATAAGAAAATATGTTGAAAGAGAGATGAAACCCGATTCTGATACGGTTGAAAAAACTGTTAAAAATATCATCAAAATTACAAACAATCATGCCAAAAGCCGTGCCAGTATGAATCTTCAAGGCGTAAGCACAGTAAAAACATGGAGATATACAACAGATAAAGGTGTAAAATTTGTAGGGGTTGTAAGAGTATGGAGATATTCTACATTGAAAGCCATAAAAGATTTCAACAGTGGAAAATATCATTCAAAAAAAAGAAAAAGTAAAAAACATACTTATAAAAAATCATTGAAACAGAGTAAAACTGTTAATGATGTTGATGACTTCTAAGGAATAAAAATGAAAAAAATACTTTTATCTTTGATTTTACTTTTACCTCTGTTTCTTTTTGCAAAGGTAGAAACTACATACTTGACAGTAGAAGGTGTGGGTAAAACAAGAGCCGAGGCTATAAGAAACGGTTTGATTGAAGCTGTAAAGCAAACTCAAGGAGTCGCAATCAGCTCCAAAAGAAGTTATATAAAATCCATAGGAGAAGTTGGAATCATGGTTGACGGAGACAGTACACACGCTGTTTCCATTTCAGAGCAATCTGTAAAAAGTATAAATGAAGCTACCAGAGGATTTATAAAAAAATACTCTATTGTTGATTCCTATCAAGAAGGAAATAATTGGATAGTTAAACTTCAAATTGCTATGAAGAGATATAAATCTCCTGGTTTTAATCCAAACAAAAGAAGAAAAATAGCTGTAATTCCTTTTGAGTACAAGGATAGTTATATTATCCTTGGTGCAAGAGAAAAAGGCAGGGAAGTATCAAAGAGATTTACACAGGCTCTTATAACCAAAATAACCCAATCAAGGAAATTTACAGTATTGGACAGAGAAAACTCCATCTATTACCAAAGTGAGAAAAACTTCATACTTTCAGGAAATAGTGGAAAAGATGAATTACTCAAGCTTGGTAAAAGACTTGGTACCGATTATCTGTTGATAGGACAAATTCTTGACTATTCTATAAAAAAAGTTACAGAAACCAACAATATAGGTATCCCTGAAACTTCCAGACTGGTTTGTAATGCCACTATTTCATACAGAATTTTAATGATGGCAACACAGCAAATTAAATGGAGTGAAACACTTTCAAAAAGTTTCAATCTTGAAGAAAATAGAGATATAAACTCTGCTGAAGCTATAGTTGCCATAGCAAGTGACAAAATTTCCTCATATATTCTTGAGAATATATTAAACAATATATATCCTCCGAGAATTGTTGCCGTAACTGCAAACAATATAATTGTAAATCAAGGAGGCAACAGTATAAGAGAAGGTGAAATCTTCAAAGTTTTTGCAAAAGGTGAAAGACTTGTTGATCCATATACAAAAGAGTATTTGGGTTATGAAGAGATAGAAGCCGGTAAAATTGTTATAAAAAGTGTAAAACCAAAGGTTTCTTATGCAAGACTTTTGGAAGGAAGAGTATCCAAAGGTATGATTTTAAGAAGAATCAAATCCGAAAATGGAAAAGCTGCTTTTCATTCTGAAGGAGAAGCTGAAACTGATGTAAAAATAGCTCCAGGAGGAGGAGTTGTTTTACCATTTGACTAAAATTATCGTACTGTCGATTTAAACTTTCGGCAGTACGGCTTTTTTAAAAAAAGTGTAAAATTCTCTACACCTATTAACACTCTCTTCTTTTGTTATTTCTTTGAATTTTACTATATCATTCTGTTTTGCCTGTGCTAATTTAAAGCAATCAACCGGAATTACAGAGCCGATTTTTGGATAACCTCCTATAGTTTGTCTCTCTTTTAATAAAACTATTGGTTCTCCATGACTTGGTATCTGGATAGCACCAAAAGATATGGCTTCGGAGATTATACCGTTTTGGGAAGGTTGTATTTTCTCTCCACTGAGTCTGTAACCCATTCTATCATTTTGAGGAGTAACTGTATAGGTTGAAGAGAAGAAAAGTTCTTGTTGTTTTTTTGTAAACATATCCTTTTGATATCCAAGTACAACTCTTAATTCAACTTCATTTTTGTACTTTGGTATGAAATTAGATTTTAAAGTTTTTAATGAATTTGAAAATCCTTTACATGTAAAAGGAACTATATCCCCTTTTTTCAATGGTTTTTCTCCTATTCCCTCTTTTATGTTTGTTGAGCAGCTTCCAAAGCTTTTTGCTATATCAAATCCACCTTTTACTCCAAGATATATTCTAACTCCCTCTTTTGCAAACCCAATTTCTAAGATATCGCCTTTTTTGATATTTAAAACTCTCCAGTTATTAACCTCTTTCTGATTTATTCTGATTTGTGACTTTGCTCCTGTTAAAGCTATTTGGGTATCTGATAAAGCTTTTAGTTTAACTCCTCCCAAAAGAATTTCCAAGGCATTTGTACCATAGGGATTATCCAAAAGTAGATTTAAATAGTTATAAGCCTCTTCATCCATCACTCCGCTTGGTGCCACACCGATTGAGCCGTACCCTACTCTACCCAAATCTTGATAAGTCGATAAGATCCCCGGATTTAAAACTTCAAAACCACTCATATCTCACCACCAAAAGATAAAAACTCTTCTTTTGAAACAGGTTTGAATTTAACTCTGTCTCCCACTTTAAGATAAGAAAAACCGTCATAATCGACACTAAACATCTCTATAGGAGTTCTACCTATTATATTCCAACCTCCGGGACTCTCTTTAGGATAAATTGCAGTTTGAATATCTGCCAAAGCCACACTTCCTTTTGGAATTTTTACTCTAGGATTTGCAAGTCTCGGTGTTGCTATCTTTTTATCGACTTCACCCATATATGCAAATCCCGGGGCAAAACCGATAGTATAGACAAAATACTCTTTTTGAGAGTGGATATTTATAACTTCATCTATGCTTAGATTTTTTTCATTTGAAATTCTCTCCAAATCAAGTCCTACGCTTTTATCATAAAACACGGGAATCTCAACAAGTCTTGAGTTGTCATCCGTCTTTTGAAAATTTTTGTTTTCAAGTTTTGATTTGATTTTATTTACAATATCTTCATAATCAAATTTCAAAACATCATAAGTTATAAATAACGAAGTATATGAGGGGATTATATCTTTTACCCACTCTTCATTTTTTAGAGCAAAAAAAGCCCCTCTTACATCCTTTGAAATTTCTTGAGAAATCTTGTCTCCAAAGTATATGATAATGCTATCAACCGAAGCT
>CAYRRJ010000108.1:0-5466 GCA_964426645.1 uncultured Campylobacterales bacterium
TGAGTATCTGTAGGAAAGTGCTGCAATAGTAGGAATCTTAGCTACAATCCTGTGAGCCATCTCCATAGCTTCGCTTGGAGTGTTCATATCCAAATGGTCAAAGTAGAAAGTTGACAATGCCGCAACAGATGATGAGAGTATCGCCATCGGGTGTGCATTATCAGGAAAAGCATCAAAAAGTTTTTTCATACTTTCATGTACAAAACTTCTCTTTTTAAGCTCATAAGTAAAACTTTTCAACTCTTCGGAAGTAGGCAGCTCTTTATGAAGCAGGAGATAAGCAGTATCCAAAAATGTTTTTTCAGTAGCCAGGTATGAGATATCATACCCTCTGTACATCAGCTTTCCTTTTCCTCCGTCTATATATGTTATACGAGATCTGCAACTAGCAGTAGAAGTAAATCCTCTGTCAAATGTAAACATCCCTGTATCTTTGTAAAAAGTTGAGATATCAACAACACTCGGTCCTACTGTCGGATGCAAAATAGGAAATTCATACTTTTCCCCGTTTCTGTTATCTATAACGGTTATACTGTCTTTGCTCATAAAACCTCCTTTTTTGTTTTCATCATACAAGATAGTTTATTATAAAAAACGCAAAGAGGAAATTTAATTAAATTTTTTTAGGAAAGATATATGCTTCAATGGTGCTTTTAAGCACTTTTTAAAATTTAGTGTTTCAAAATTACTCACTTTTTTTATGTATAACCCGTATAACGGTCATAGCTAAAACTACTTCAAATATACTGGCAAGAACAAAAGAGAGATATGTAAAATGGTCTATACTGTGTGAATTATAAGCTATGGTTGCTACTGCTATAAGAAGAGTCAAAGGCATAGACTGGGAAAGTGCAAAAAGAAAAATTTCTCTTACACTCAACATCTTGATAAAAACCGTAGAAGCCAGAATCCTGGAACCCAACATCAAAAATGTAATCAAAAGAGCATTTAAAATCAACCCTTTGGAGAAAAGGGCCTGAAGTTCAAAAGTAGAACCTATATAGATAAAAAACAGAGGTACCAAAAATCCAAAACCAAAAGATGAAAGTTTTTGTGGCAACTCCTCTTTATGTTCAAAAAATGACGAGATAAAGATACCTGCTATAAAAGCACCAAAAGCAATCTCCAGATTTAAAAAGAGCATTATGGCCATAAGAAGAAAAAATATAGCCATGGATAGTCTTATATCTTTCTCCTCTTTGTCAAGATGAGGCATAAGATATGTTTTAAGCTCCGGATACCACCAAAAAAGTACTTTAAGAAGTTTAAAGAGTATCAAAATAGCAGTCAAAAACAAGACAAGATATGCGATAGCTTTATACAGCTCCATCCCTATGCCAAACTCCAAAGCAGCAGCCGAAAATGTCAACAGAGATATACTTACAAGCTCTCCCATGGTACCTACCATCATGGAGAGATTCAACCATTTGGTATCTTTACCATAATCTTTATACAAGGCCAAGATAAGCCCTACCGAAAGCATAGGCAATAAAATCAGGTAAATCCTGTTTAGTCCCAGATAATAGATTCCCAAAAATGAGAACATATACAAAAGAGCAAGATATATAAAACCCTTTCTTACAAAAGATATCTTCTTGCTTACAAATATACGAAGATCAACTTCAAGTCCTGCCAGAAACATCAGATAAAAAAATCCGACATGAGCCATAAGCTCGAAAAGATACTCATCCTGTAAAAGTCCAAGATATGCTGCTACCATACCAAGGATGATTTCAACTGCAGGAGTAGGTATCCTTAAAGACTTGGAAAAAAATGGTGAAGTAGATAGTATCGCCGATATGGTTATGATGATAACTATCTCATTCATTTTTTACTCTTTACAGTATTTTGCTACTTTAGCGCCAATACTCTCTATCATAGCCAAATCTTTCCCGGCTTTCTCTCCACTTGTGGTAAGATAATCCCCTATAATTATAGAATCAGTCCCCATCTCAAAGATTTTGGCAGGATTTTTTTTGAAAGTTATCTCTCTTCCACCGGCTACCATTATACGGGAATTGGGAAGTACTTTTCTTGCATATTTTATAACTCCCAAAGCTTCATCTTCATCTACCAGTTTTTGTTTTATAGGCAGTGCCTCATTGGGATGAAAGAAATTAAGAGGTACGCTAAAAGGCTCAAGAGAAGAGATACTTTTGAAAAAAGAGACTCTGTCATCCTCACTCTCTCCAAGACCTATTATTCCTCCACAAACCAGTTTGAGTCCGACATCCTTTACATGTAAGCAAGTTTCAAATCTCTCTTCCCAGGAGTGGGTAGTACAAATGTTGGGATAAAACTCTTTTGATGTCTCAAGGTTATGATTATATAGTTCAACCCCGGCATCTTTTAGAGTTTGAAGTTGAGTCTTGGTTGCTATACCGTTACAGGCTATGATGTTTATCTCTACCTCTTTTTTTACAGCTTTCGCAGCTTCACAAACAAAAGAGAGCTTTTTATCATCTAGGCCCAAGCCACTTGTTACAAGACAAAAACCTACTGCACCGTTTGATTTAGCCCTTTTTGCTTCTTGGACAATAGTACTTATCTCTTTGTATCTATATCTTTCTATATTTGCATGATGCTTTGAGCTTTGAGTACAAAAACCACAATCTTCGGCACAACTTCCGCTAGAGATGTTACTAATAGCACATAAAAATATCTCTCTACTCATAAGCACTCCTTGAATACTCAAAAAACTTCTCCTCCAAAGAGGAATCTCTTATGTCTTTTTTTAAATATATCACTTTAAAACTCTCTTTTGTTATCTCCAAAAAAGCATACTCGCTAAAAGGTTTGTTTCTGGCACAACACTCTCCCGGATTTAAAAACAGAGTGCCATTTATACATTCGCTTTTAAACTCGTGGGTATGTCCGTAAATCACCACTTCAGTATCGGGAGTCATAAAAAAAGGCAAATGCATAAGTTTGAAACTGACACCTTCTATCTCAAAATAGTAAGGCTCTTTTTTTATGTTATACTCACTTTGAAGGCTTTGGAGATGAAAGTCATTGTTACCAAAAACTCCAAAACATTTCAATTCTTCATCTTTTAAAAGTTTAGGTATCTCTTTAGAGCCAAAATCACCTGCGTGAAAGATATACTCAACTCCAAAACTCTTCAGATGAGAAAGAGCATCCTTTGCCAAAGAGATTTTGGAGTGTGTATCACTTATAACTCCTATCTTCAAATATCTTCCTTATGCTTACATTTAAGACACTCATAGTAACTTTTTGTTTTTAACTCTTTTTTTGCCATGATATACCCACATTCACTACATTTTTTGTCTGTAGGCGGGTAGTTGGATATAAACTTGCACTTAGGATAGTTGGAGCATCCGTAAAACTTTCCTCTTCTTGAAAATCTCTCTATGATATCACCTCCACATTCAGGACAAGGGACATCCAATTTCAGAGGCTCTTTTTTCTCAGTTTTGCCAAGATTTTTTGTATATTTGCATTTTGGAAAAGCACTACAACTTATAAATTCTCCGTATCTTCCTTTTCTCTTGACAAGCTCATTTCCACACTCAGGACACATTTCACCAGTCGGAATAGCTATCTTTTGACTTTTTATATTTTTTTTACCCTCTTCTATCTGTTTCATAAAAGGCTCGTAAAACTCCCACAAAACTTTTTGCCACTCTTTTTTGCCCTCGGCTATGAGGTCTAGTGTCTCTTCCATATTTGAAGTAAAAGAGCTATCCACTATAGCAGGGAAGTGTTTTTCCAGAAGCTCTACGACAGTAAAGGCTATATCTGTAGGTATTATCTGTTTTTTCTCTATCTTTATATATTCTCTTGCTACCAAAGTAGATATGGTAGGAGCATAGGTTGAAGGTCGTCCAATCCCCAAAGATTCAAGTTTTTTTATCAGTGAAGCTTCGGAATATCTAGGAGGCGGCTCTGTAAAATGCTGATTCGCTTTGATATCATCTAAAGAGGCAATCTCCCCCTCTTTCAAATTAGGGAGCAGTTTGTCCTTGTCACTGTTTCCATAAACTTTATAAAATCCGTCAAAAAGGAGTTTTCTCCCCGTTGCTTTAAACTTACTGCTTTTACTCTCAAAAACAATAGTCTGAGACTCAAAAACAGCAGGTGTCATCTGAGAAGCTATGAAACGATTGTAGATAAGGGTATATAGTTTTAATTCATCATTTTCCAGATATTTTTTTGCAATCTGCGGAGTAAAGTCCATGATAGTAGGACGGATAGCTTCGTGAGCTTCTTGTGCACCCTTGCTTTTTGATTTGTACAGATTCGGTTTTACAGGCAGATATTTTTTTCCAAATTCATCCTCAATAAACTCTCTGGCACTTTCTATAGCCTCTTTTGCTACATTTAAGGAATCTGTTCTCATATAAGTGATAATCCCCATAACACCTTTGTGGGTTTTTACTCCCTCATACAGTTTTTGAGCCAACATCATCGTCTTTTTGGGAGAAAATCCCAGCATACTTGAAGCACTCTGTTGTAGAGTAGAGGTCATAAACGGTGGATTTGGAGAGCTTTTTCTCTCTTTTTTGTCGATTGAGGCTACTTTGAAACTCTCATCTTTGAGTCTGTTTGTTATCTCTTTTGCTCTGTCGCCGTTTTTTATGGTCATCTTTTCGATTTTTTGTTTGTCGAACTCCACCAAAGAGGATTCTACCGTTTTGTCAAAGAGTGCATCTATACTCCAAAACTCCTCTTTTACAAAGGCTCTTATCTCTTTTTCTCTGTCAACAACGATCTTTAAAGTTGAGCTCTGAACACGCCCTGCACTCAGCCCTTTTTGGATTTTGGACCCAAGTAGAGGAGAGAGCTTATATCCTACTATTCTATCCAGCAGACGACGGGTTTGTTGTGCATCTATACTCTTTGTATCCAGTTTTTTTGGGTTTGAAAGAGCATTTTTGATGGCATTTTTCGTTATTTCATGAAATACTATTCTTGGAAGAGTTTCAGGATCTTTTCCGATAGCTTTTGCTATATGATATCCTATAGCTTCTCCCTCCCTGTCTTCATCCGTTGCTATATAGATATTGTCAGCTTTTTTTGCCAAATCTTTAATCTCTTTTACAAGCTTGGAGTGGTCTCTTGGTACTCTGTATTCCGGAACAAATCTGCTTTCATCTATCTTTATACCAAAACTGCTCTTTGGCAAATCTCTTATATGTCCTTTTGAAGCTATAACTGTGTAATCTTTTCCCAGAAAGTTTTTGATAGTTTTTGCTTTTGTCGGTGATTCTACTATTACTAAATTTTTCATTTCTTACCTATATATATAAAACTTTTTGCAAATTGTAGCGAAAAAAACTCTTTTTAACTATAAAGATTCTTTTTTTTTGTACGATATTGTAAATATCAGAGGCAAGGAAGCCACTGAAATTCAGAGATAAAAGGATTTATCATGGGATTTAGAATAAACACAAATGTTGCAGCATTGAACGCTCATACAAATGCGACAATGAACAACAGAAGTTT
>CAYRRJ010000109.1:0-5410 GCA_964426645.1 uncultured Campylobacterales bacterium
TAAAGCATCACTAAAGTCACTATGCATATCATATGGTGCGTAACATCAGTTATAATTATGATAATTAATACAAATATAAATGATATGAGGATAAAATTTTAAAAAACTAAAAGGATGCAAGATGAAATTCGACGAATCTTATGAAATCAAAGGCAGAGTTTTTAAAAACCGTTATGTTGTGGCTCCTGTTAAGACTGCTTATGCTTCTTTGGAGGGAGAGGTCAATGAACGACATCTGAGATATTATGAGAATCTTGCCAAAGGTGGAGCAGGGATGATTATAGTTGAGCCTGTTTCTGTTTCCCAAAACGGGAAAGAACACCCGAAGCAGTTGAGTATTACTTCGGAAAAGAGTGTTGAAGACCTTGAAAAATTGGTAAAAATTATCAAAAATCACAACTCAATTCCTGCCTTACATGTAAATCATGCAGGGAGAAGCGCAAATAAAATGGCAACAAAGACAGATCCTTTGGCACCAAGTTCTATACTTTGTCCTATGAGTGGACTTACTCCTAAAGAGTTGAAAAAAGATGAGATAAAACAGATACAAAATGATTATAAAAATGCCCTTTCCAAGGCTGTTCAGGCAGGTTTTGAAGCTATTGAACTGCAATGTGGCCATGGAGGACTGATTCATCAGTTTCTCTCTTCCAGACTTAACAAAAGAGAAGATGAATACGGTAAAGATAAAACACTTTTTTTAAAAGAGGTAATGGAGCTTTTCAAAGATTTGGATGTTATCAAGATTGTAAGAATCAGTGGAAGTGAGTTTGTTGAAGAGGGGTGGTCTCCGAAAGACAACAAGATTGTACTTGATTTGGCAAAGAAGTATGGTTTTGATATGGTTCACTGTGGTTTTGGAAATGCCTGTGATACTCCTCCTTGGTACTATTCACATATGGCTCTTCCCGAAGAGAAACCTTTGGAAATACTTAAATCTATAAAAAGTATGAGTGATTTGCCTGTTATAGCAGTCGGAAGAATGGCTGATGTAGAGAAACTAAAAAGAGCAGAAGCTGAGAATTTGGCTGATTTTATAGCTTTTGGTCGTCCTGTAGTGGCAGACAGCAATCTTGTAAACAAGCTTGTAGAAAAAAGATATGATGAGATTGATTATTGCGGATATTGTCTGCAGGGTTGTCTATACAATGTCAAAAAAGGCGTGGGACTTGGATGTATCATCAATCCTGAAGTTGATAAAAGCAGTCCAGGCAAAGCCGTAACTTCCAAAAAGGTTATGGTGATAGGAGGAGGACCTGCCGGAATGAGTTGTGCTGTTACTCTTGTAAAAAGAGGACATGATGTGACGCTGATAGAAAAAGAGAGTTTTCTAGGGGGAAATTTTGCAACAGCTCCAAAAGCCATAGGAAAAGAGAGTATGGCAAGACCTCTTGAAAGTCTGATAAAAAAAACGCGTAGATATGTCAGAGATATACGACTTCAAAGTGATGTTTCAAAAACAGAATTGGATGAATTTGACTATTTTGTCGTAGCATCAGGTTCTCATCAGCAAATCCCCGATATAAAAGGGCTTGAATCACAGAATGTTATAACCAGTCTGGAGTATTTTCACTCTTTAAAAAAGATAGACGGAAAAAGAGTACTGATACTCGGTGCAGGTATGGTTGGTATAGAAGCAGCGGAAAATCTGGCAAAAGAGGGTTATAAAGTTGTTATTACGAAAAGAGGTGAGGAAGTAGGTAATGATATGGAGCCTATCACCAAAAAACTGATGATGATGAGACTTAAAAATAACTCCAATCTAAAGATAATGACAAAAACCACAATTAAAGAGTTTGTAAATGAAGGTGTTGTTTACGAACAAGACGGAAGTGAAGGTGTTTTGGAAGCGTTTGATACGGTAATGGTTGCCACAGGTTTGAAAAGCGATGAAAGTGTAAGGGAGTTTTTGGATGCAAATTCGAAAGCATACTCTATCATAGGAGATGCAAAAGAGGTGGCAAATATCTATGAAGCTGTCAAATCAGGTTATGAAGAAGCATTAAAGATATAGTTAAAGCAAAGGAGGATTAATCCTCCTTTATACTTTTTATAACACCTTTGTAGCCTACTTTTTTTATAGCATCCAGAAGTTGTTCTTTTTTTACATTTTTTCCAAAATATACTGTAGCCTGTTTTGAATTTAGTATTACCTTTGCTTTTTTTACACCGTCTATTTTTTTTAGAGATTTTTTTATGGCTGTGGTACAAAGTGGACAGGTCATGCCTTCTACCTCTATGACGGCAATTTTGGCAAAACCGAAAGTTACAGTTATAGCAAGAAGTGTTAGATATCTCATATTTTCTCCAGTATATAGTTTGCCCAGTATGGGTATGTTGTTAAAACAGCTACCAAGAAAGTTCCGCCTACTAGGAGGTTTTTATAGTTTTTTGACAACCATGTTTCACAAAGCAGTTTCTTTTTCCTGTTTTTCAGATAATCAAACCAAAGATACAGAGTCAAGAGAAGTGCAAAGAGTGTAAAATAGTTGTGATAGGGAGCAAAAATCTGCAAAAAGGAGAGAGAACTCATACTCACCCCAAATACTAAAAACAAAAAAGGTGCCAGACAGCAGGTACTTGCAAGAAGTGCGGATATAATTCCGCCTATTAGCAAAGCAATCAAAGGTTTTTTCTCATCTTTTTGAGGTTCAAGTCTGCATTCATAGCCTTTAATAAGTGTTATAACGGTTATTTTGTTTTTTTTGTGTGAAACTTTGTAGTGAATTCCCTGTTTTTTTGCAAATCTTTTTACATTTTCTACAGATGAAAAAGAGTTGAGTTTGATATCCAGCATACTGTCATCAGGAAGCTCTTCATAAGCTTCCTTTGTCAGTATGACCGGAGTTGGGCAGTTGAGGTCTGTACAGTCTAATTTTTCTATCATTTTTCTTCTTGGGATGTAAATTTGTAAGAGAAAGTTTTTGGAGAATAGTAGTTAAGTACTTCATCTTCAACTTCTGCATAAGGGTATCCGAGCATATTGATAGGGAATTGTGTAGGTTTAGGATATAGAACAAAATCTCTGCCCCAGTTGAATCCTACCCAGTTCATCTCCCATGAATGTATATATCTTTTTCTTAACTCTTTTACCTTTGGAGAGTTATAATCAAGCTTCTCTACTAGTTCCAGTTTTGTTATATCTGCAGGGTCACTAGGTATCCAACCTGCTCCCGCTATATAGTATTCGGTACGACAGTGTTGCCATGTAGAAATAGTAGCAAATCCTTTCTCATCAGATTTACCCAGTGCTTTGGAAAAGTGGGATTTACCGAGTCTTATACCAAAAACCTCACGCGCAGGAATCCCGGCAGCTCTCAAAATAGCCACGAACAGAGAACTGATATCTGTACATTTTCCTCCAAAGTATCCGCTTTCCATCATTTTCCCGGCATTTCCTACACCACAGCCTAAAACTTTAGGATCTCTAAAAGTAGTTTCTGTCACCCAATCATAGATTGCCTGTACTTTTTCAAACCTGTCTGTCAGATTTTTTGTAAGTTTGTCTGCTACTTCTTTGATTTTGCCGTTAGTAGGTATATGTTCTGTAGGTTCTAAAAACATCTTTACTTCACTAGGGATAGGAAGATTCTGTTTGCTTGCCTCTTTGATGAATTTTAAAGGAACTGTTCTCTCCTTTGTTTCTATCTCCATCTCTAGGTGTAAAAGTTTTTTCCTGTCACTTTTTTTCCAGTAGGCATAGAGAGTTTTGGCATCATAAGGGTTGTTTGCATTTATATTGTAATCATCATAATTTCCGCTAAATTTCAGATATTTGATTTTTTGATATGAAGCATTGTATGGAATCGGATTCCAGAGTTTTGCTTCATAGATTTTTTCGTCATACTTTATATCAAAATCACATATAACTTTGAATTTTCTGACCGTATCTTTTGCCATCAGAGTACCCGGTGTTATGCTTAAAGCTCCTATTGTCAATGCAGAGTTTCTCAAGAATTCTCTTCTTTTCATATGTTATCCTTCTGTTTGTAATTGTTTTGCGTTAAGACAGGGAGTTTACATGTAAGAGTAGTTTATGCAACACTATGTCAGCCCAAACCTTGGGCAATATGCAATTTATATAGTGAAATAATATCAAAAAAGTTTAAGTCCTTGCTTAAAAACTGATGTTACGCACCATATGGTATTCATAGCGAAACAAGAAAGTTTATAATGCAAGGCGGATTTTTGAAGAACTAGCCAAAGCTAATTCAAAAAAATCCAACGAAACAGAATATGCTTTATTGTTTTGTCCGAAGGATGACCTTATTGATACCTTTGAAAGCAAAAGATTATGCTCTTGCTTTTACAGTCAGTTTTTCGGCTTTGTCTGTTTTTGTATTTGTTTTGTTTCTTCTTTTTTCGTTTCTTTTTGAATATCTTTACGGAAGGCTGATAAGAGGACATCTGTTTAGAAGAGAGTATCAGTGAGGCAGATGTATGGTAAAAAGGGCTCCGTTTTCTATATTTTGTGCTTTGATGCTACCATGAAATTTATTTTCGATTACGAGTTTTGACATATAAAGACCGATTCCGGTAGAAGGTGTCTTTTTTTTGCTTGTAAATGGTTTGAATATATCTTCTACAGGGTCTGCATTGATTCCTCCTGCATTGTCTTTTATTGTTATAATGATGTGGTCTTTTGTATCTTTCAGTGAAATGATGATAAAAGGTTTTTTGATATTTCTGTTTTTTATGACATCAATGGTATTTTGAAGAATAGATAAGATAACATGGGCTAGAGTATTTGAATTTCCGTATATGGAAAGTTTTGAGTTTATATTTTTTATGAGTTCAATTTCTTGAAGTTTTATAAGAGAATCAACTATTTTAAGTGCCTGATTGATTGATACTATAGGGTTAAAGAGGGTATTGTCCGTTTTTCTGTAAAAATCCTCAAAGTTTGTTATTGTTTCAGACATAAACTCGAGTATATCTTCATTCTTTTTTATTTCCTGTACAATTTCAGGGTCTTTTATCTTTTTCTGTAGATACATGCAGTTGAAGCTTAGTTGTGCCAGAGGTTGACGCCACTGATGAGCTATGATGGCTATCATCTCTCCAAGGGCAGCAAATTTTGACTGTTCCTGAAGCATCCTGTCTTTTAGCTTTTCTTTTGAAATATCCTGCATGTTGACAACAATCATTATGTTTTCATTTGTTCCGCTTGTTCCAAATGAGATTCTAACAGGAAAAATATGTCCGTCTTTGTCCATTCCCTCTATCTCTCTGGCTTCTTCCATATTTCCTGATTCCAAAACTCTCAATGAGTGAAAAAGGTCATCTTCTTGAAAAATTTTACATTTTGGAACTATTTTGTTTAGATTTGCTTTGCCGAGCATCTCATCTCTTTTGTAACCGAATATCTTTTCGGCCATTTTGTTGTAGGTTTTGATTTTAATTATGATGA
>CAYRRJ010000110.1:0-5398 GCA_964426645.1 uncultured Campylobacterales bacterium
TGTAGCCAAAGCTTCAAGCTCTTTCTCAAGCTCCTTTCTCTTTTGAATCTCCCTTTTCAGAAGAAAAACCCATAATGATATAAAAAACAGCAAAGCCACCCCTGCTATCAAAAATATCATAATCTGTCTCAAACTGTAGCCGTTTTGATATTTTACAGATATCCATCTGTTATATATCTTTCTTTTTTCATCTACCGTAATCATATCTATAGCTTTGTTGATAACAGGTACAAGCTTTGCATACTCTTTTCTTATCATAATCCTGATATCAAAAGAGTACTTGGTTTTACCTGATATTTTAAGTTCAGATATATACTCTTTTCCTATGATATAGGCCAATACAGGCAATATATCCATAGCTGCAAAAGCTTTTCCATCTTTTACAAGTTGCAAAGCCTCTTGTATGTTTTTGGTTTCTATTATATTTAAATCAGGATAGTGTTTTTTAATAATCTTTTCAGAAGTATAATCTTTTGCCATGGCTATTTTTTTATCTTTCAGATAACTCATATCAGATATAAAATCTACACTGTATCTGGTTGCTATTGCTATGGGAAAACTGACATAGGGTTTTGAAAACAGTGCATACTCTTTTCTTTTATCAGTTATACCTGTGGCAATAGTCAAATCTGCTTTTCCTTCTTTTATCTGTTTTAACACTTCACTCCAACTCTTAACAACTTTACATCTTGATTTTAACTGTACAGATTTTTTTATTTTATCCCAGTAATCTACCGCTATACCAACAAGTTTCCCATCCTCCAAAGTATTAAAAGGAGCCCATGTGGAAGTGGATATACACTTAAAAATATGCTGATTCAAAAAATTCTTTTCATCATCTGTCAAAACGGTAGGCTCATAAACAGAGGTTTTTATATCCTGTTTTACTTCCACAATATTTAACAAAATATATATATCAGATATATTTTCCAGTTTTTTATAGTCAAAATCAAAACTTTTGCTGATATAAGGCAAAAGTCTTTCGGCTTCATCTTTTAGTTTGTCATATTTCAAATGTTGGGTATTGTATTTGGATAAAATAACCTTGATAGTTTCATCTATATGTGATACTGCATATCTCCAGCCGTCCTTCGTAGCTTCAACAAATTTTTCAACTCTTTCAGGATGCTCTTCAAACTCTTTTTTAGATGTAAAAAGCATATCTCCGTAAAAATCAAAACCATAATCTATAGGTTTGAACAATTTATACTCTATACCCATCTTTTCCAAAAAGTATAATTCATCCGTTTCATAAAGAGAAAAAACCGCCTTATGTTTTAAAAAATTTTTATAATTATATTTTAATGCTTTTATGTTCAAATCTTTTACATCAACACCCTGGGTTTTAAACATAGCTATAATAGCAGGATTTTTTACAGCATATTTACTAATTGTAACATTGTAATCTCTTATATCTTTCAAATTTTTTACATTTGGATTCAAACTGGCCAAAATAAGAGGAGAGTGTTCAAGTATAGGAATAAGAAGCTTTATAGGTTCGCCCTTTAGTATTCTGTATATCAATCCGCTGTCATATATTCCAAAATTTACATTATTGTTTAAAACCTCTTTGGCAACATTGGCTCTTTGTTTAGGTTTCAACTCCCTTATATCAACATTAAGCCCCACCTTTTTATAGAACCCCTTCTCTTTAGCCATATAAAACCCTGCAAACTGAAAAGAGTTTTTCCACTTTAGTTGTAAACTTACATTTTCGACTGCCAATAACGATATATATGACAAAACAAAGAAAAAAATAGATTTATACACACACTTTCCTACAATATATATTCATACTTTAGGAACCATTATATCACTCTTAGATATAATTATAATAAAACTTATATCTTATAATAAAAAAGGCAACTACAGGTTCATGGCAAAATTTCAACTAAAAAGTGACTACAAACCAACCGGCGACCAACCACAGGCAATAGAAAAACTAACAGCATGTATAAAAAAAGGTTCAAGATACCAGACTCTAATAGGAGTAACAGGAAGCGGCAAAACTTTTACAATGGCAAATATCATAGCCAAACTTCAAATGCCTACTCTCATTATGACACATAACAAAACTTTAGCTGCACAATTATATAGCGAATTTAAAGGATTTTTTCCAAAAAATCATGTAGAGTATTTTATAAGCTATTATGACTACTATCAACCGGAAGCATATATACCAAGACAAGACCTTTTCATAGAAAAAGACAGCTCTATAAACGAAGAGTTGGAGAGATTAAGACTCAGTGCAACTGCAAGTTTATTGAGTTTTGATGATGTTATTTGTGTAGCTTCTGTTTCAGCCAACTACGGCTTGGGAGACCCTAAAGAGTATAGAAGTATGGTTCAGGCATTAGAGATAGGACAAGATATAAATCAAAAAAAACTACTCTTGCAACTGGTAGATATGGGATACAAGAGAAATGACAACTTTTTTGACAGAGGTTGCTTTAGAGTAAATGGAGATGTGATAGATATATATCCGGCTTACAGCGAAGATGAAGCTATAAGAGTTGAGTTTTTTGGAGATGAAATAGAAGATATCTACTATTTTGATGCTCTTACCAATAAAAAAACAAAAAGTTCAAACAAAGTCATCATATACGCGGCAAGTCAGTTTATAGTAGGTCAAAACAGACTAAAAGATGCTATCAAAAAGATAGAAAAAGAGTTGGATGAGAGATTGGAGTTTTTAAAAAAAGAGGATAAACTAGTAGAGTATCAAAGACTAAAAAGTAGAGTTGAATTTGATCTTGAAATGCTAGAAGCTACAGGGAGTTGTAAAGGTGTAGAAAACTATGCAAGGTATCTAACAGGAAAAGATGAGGGAGAGACACCCTACTCGCTTTTTGACTACTTTGAAGCTATGGGAAAAGAGTATCTTGTCATAGTAGATGAATCCCATGTAAGTCTTCCTCAATTTAGAGGTATGTATGCAGGTGATAGAAGTAGAAAAGAGGTACTTGTAGAGTATGGTTTCAGACTACCTAGTGCTTTGGATAATAGACCTTTGAGATTTGAAGAGTTTATAGATAAAGCACCTCATTATCTTTTTGTATCTGCAACTCCAAACGAATTGGAAATTGAACTCTCAAAAGAGTGTGTTGCAGAACAGATTATTAGACCAACCGGACTGTTAGACCCTGAAGTTGAGATACTAAATTCAGAAAATCAGGTAGAAACTCTCTATGATGAAATCAAAAAAAGAGTAGAAAAGAGCCAAAGAGTCCTAGTAACTGTTTTAACCAAGAAGATGGCAGAAGAGTTAAGCAGATACTACAGTGAGCTTGGACTTAAAGTAAAGTATATGCACTCGGACATAGATGCTATAGAGAGAAATCAAATAATCAGAGCTTTAAGGATAGGAGAGTTTGATATACTCATAGGTATCAATCTATTAAGAGAAGGTCTTGATCTGCCTGAAGTATCTTTGGTAGCGATACTAGATGCAGACAAAGAGGGGTTTTTAAGAAGTGAAACAGCTCTTATACAAACTATGGGAAGAGCTGCCAGAAATGTTGATGGCAAAGTCATAATGTTTGCAAAAAAGATTACGCCATCTATGGAAAAAGCGATAAAAATCACGATACAAAGAAGAAAAAAACAGGAAACTTATAATAAAAAACACCATATTACACCTAAAACAACTATAAGAAAAATGGATGAAAACTTAAAAGTTGAAGATTTGGGAGAGCTTAGCAGAAAACTTGATAAAAAAGAGAAAATTCCTCCATCTCAAAAAAGAGAAATTATAAAAGAGCTGACTGCAAAGATGCATCAGGCGGCAAAAGAATTGGAGTTTGAAAAAGCGGCAAAGTTAAGAGACGAAATTTCAAAACTTAGGAAATTGTAAACATTTTGTTATAATAGTAACAAAGTAATTTTACGGAGAAAAAAGTGCCTGATTTAAACAATCCTTCATACTACATTAACAGAGAACTCTCCTGGCTGAAATTTAACACAAGGGTCCTTAGTGAAGCCAGAAAAAAAGAGTTGCCTCTTTTGGAGAGATTAAAGTTCTTGGCTATATACACAACCAATCTTGATGAATTTTATATGATAAGAGTTGCAGGACTAAAACAACTCTTCAATGCAGGAGTTGTGGTAACAAGTAATGACAAGATGACTCCGCTCGAACAGCTAAGAGCCATAAGAGAATACATATCAAAAGAAAAAGATATCATGCAAAAAACCTATCATGATATAGTAAAATCTCTGGCAAAAGAGAATTTATTTATCAAAGATTACAAAGATTTGGATGACAATCTTAAAAAAATTTCTGATGAATACTTTTTCTCAAACATACTTCCTGTTATCATACCTATAGCTGTAAATGCAACTCATCCTTTCCCTCATCTAAACAATCTCAGTTTTTCTCTGGCAGTCAAACTCAGTGATGAAATAGACAGTGAAAAATTCAAATTCGGAATGATAAGAATAACCAGAGTACTTCCAAGATTTTTTCAACCAAGTGACAACTGTTATGTACCGATAGAATCCATAGTACACAAACATGTTGAAGATATTTTTCCGGGCTACAAACTAATCTCTTCGGCAGCATTTAGAGTAACCAGAAATGCTGATATAGTTATTGAAGAGGAGGAAGCTGACGACTTTTTGATGATGATGGAACAAGGATTGAAACTTAGAAGAAAAGGTGCTTTTGTCAGACTAGCCATACAAGAAGGGGCAGACCCGGATATAGTTGAGTTTCTTAACTCTCACATGCAAATCTTTTCAAAAGACGTATATGAATACAATGTACCTCTAAATCTCGGAGAATTATGGCAAATAGTAGGAAACAAGGATTTTTCACACTTGACACTTCCTCCTCATAATCCAAAAGTCCTTCCTCCTCTGGATTCAAATGAGTCTATATTCAAAACTATAAAAAGAAATGATATCATGCTTTTTCATCCGTATGAAAGTTTTGAACCTATAACAAGACTCATAAAAGAGGCATCAAAAGACCCTCATGTCATCTCTATCAGAGCCACCCTTTACAGAGTTGAAAAAAACTCTTCCATAGTAAAAGCCCTTATTGACGCTGCAAATGACGGAAAACAAGTAACTGCCATGGTTGAACTAAAAGCAAGATTTGATGAAGAAAACAACTTACACTGGGCAAAAGCACTAGAACAAGCCGGAGCTCATGTTATATATGGGATAACAGGTTTTAAAGTACATGCAAAAGTGGCCCAGATAATCCGCCAGGAAGACGGTATATTGAAATTTTATATGCATATAGGAACAGGTAACTATAACGCTTCTACAGCAAAAGTCTATACCGATGCCAGTTACTTTACATGTAAAGAGGAGTTTGCAAAAGATACTACGACTTTCTTTCATATACTTTCAGGTTTTTCAAAAAAACAAAAATTAGAAACCCTTAGTATGT
>CAYRRJ010000111.1:0-5363 GCA_964426645.1 uncultured Campylobacterales bacterium
TCTATAGACGGCACATATATCATTCTGCTCTTAAACATACTCAGCAACTCTTCGGCCAACTCCTCATACCTTCCAACATCCAAAGAAGTATCTTCCAAAAGTGCAAACTCATCTGCACCAAGCCTGTAAAGGGACATTCCTTCCTTGTTCACAAACTCTTTTAGTATCTGTGCAATCTCCACCAAAATAAAATCACCTATACTGTTTCCGTAATATTCGTTTATATCAGTAAATGAGTCAATATCCAAAAGTATCAGTTTTGGTTCTTTTGCAGATGATATATCTCTCTCCAGTGCCCTTCTGTTTTGCAAATTTGTAAGAGGGTCTATATAGAGCTGATATTTGAGTACCTGATTGTTCTCTTTTAACTTTCTGTTCGATTCTTCAAGTTCGTTTTTTTGAGTTATCAATTCACTGGTATACTCATAAACCTGTTTTTTAAATGTAATTTTCAAAATTATAAATATAATCAAAAAAGATATGATTGTAGAAAAAGAGAGTATAGCGTTTATCTGTTATTTACTCAAACCAAAATAGGAAAAAAATATATCATAATAAAAGCAGTTAAGCATAAATAGGATAAATATAATAATTCCGAGAACAAGCAGAAAATTTAAAATAGAACTTACTCTTTCTTTATACGAAAACATGGTTAACGACCTTATATTTTCCACTACCGCTTAACTATTATATTACAGAGTTGATTATAGTTTTATTAATGTTGCCCCATAACCTCCCATATTCGCAGGAGCATCCCCAAAAGAGACTAAGGAAGGATACTCTTCCAAAAATTTTCTGACAGCATAAGCAAGTTTTCCGGTACCGATACCATGATATACCAACACCTCATCATATCCGTTTATAAGTGCATCCGAGAGAAACTTATCCAACTTTTCTATCGCTTCTTCTGCCCTCAAACCATGCAAATCCAAAGTTATTGAGCTATTGGCATTTGAAGGTTTGTTAATCACAACCTTTTTCATCTTTTTAGGAGGTTTTCCAACTTTTTTAAGTGTATTTAGAGGAACTCTGAGAATAATACCGTCACAATCTATAGAAGCAATACCTTTTTTTATACTTTTTATCTCCCCTTTAGAGTTACCATACTTTACTCTATCTCCGACTTTCAACTCTTCACTTTTTGGCTCAATTTTAACTCTCTTTGCCTTTTTCTTAAAATCGTTTGCCTTGTTTAAAAATCTGTGTGCCTCTTTTGTATCTTTAGTTTTTATAGCTTCTTTTGCTTCATTTATAGCATTTAAAAAATCTCTCTCCAACCTGGTATGTTTTTTGTTAAACTCTTCTACAAACTTCTCTCTTTCGTCTTTTAAAAGCTCTTTTAGCCTTTTTAATTCATCAAGATTCTTATCCAATTCCAAAGATTGCTTCTTCATTTTGAGTTCTAAATCTATATTTTTCTGTATAAGTTCATTTAATTTTTCTTTATCTTCTCCATAAATATCTTTTGCCTCTTTGACTGTTGAAACAGGTATTCCATATCTTAAAGCAGTCTCAAAAGCATAACTTTTACCGATAGTTCCCTCCAGAAAGCCAAAAGTAGGTATTTGATTTTTTTCATCATATATAGCGGCTAGAAGCTCTACCTCTTCATTTGTGGCAAGCAAAGAAGCCAACCTTTTATGGTGAGTCGTAATAACTATCTTGGCTCCTCTTTGCATAAGTTTTTCAATTATTACCTTAAACAAACTAGCAGCCTCATCGGCATCAGTTCCAAGCTCTATCTCATCTACTCCTATTAATATATCTTTTTTAACAAAAAGCTTGCTAAACTCGCTCATTCTACCAGCAAAAGTAGATATGTCATTTTTTACATTTTGAGGATCATCCAAAATGGCATAAATCTCTTTAAAAGTACTTATATGTGAGTTTTGAGCATCTATCTTCATCGGTAAAAGATACTTACAAAGCAAAGAAGAAGCAAGTATCGACTTTAAAAGCATCGTTTTACCTCCGGCATTTACTCCCGTAACCATTAAGGTCTGCTTTTTAAAATCTATAGAGATTGGTTTTGGCGACTCTAACGCAGGGTGAGCAAACTTTACAAGTTTTATAATTCCATCTCTTTTTGGCGTACAAAATTCCAAATCTTTACTTTTTGCAAAAGCAACTCTGGCATGGTAAGCATCAAATCTGTCAAATTCACGATTTATAAAACTCAAAAATTTTACAAATTTTGAAAAAAGAGTGGAAATCTCTTTTGCATAGTAATAAATAATCTCTTCTTTTCTGTCAAGAAGCGCACTCTCTCTATCTTTTAAAGAGGTAAGCTTGGCGGGAACAACATAAAAAAATCCCCCGCTGCTTCTTGATACAACACTCCCCCTTATAACATGATTAAACCCACCTCTAAGCAAAAGTGCCTCTTGGTTATTTATATAGTGAATTTGACTATCTACCAAATAGGGTGTAAGTTTTGAACTGGAAATTATACTTCTTAGAGTTTGATTCATCTGCTCTTTTACTTCTTTTAAAGAAGCTTCTATCGACTCAAATCTCTCATCAACACTTTTTCTAAGCTCTCCTTTATCATCAAAATATCCACATATCTCTGTTATCTCCAAAGGAATTTCTATCTTGGCAAACCAAATTCCAAGTTTTCCTTCTGTAACAATTTTTTTCAGATATATAAAATAATTTATAATTTTTATAAAAGAGTATATTTCATATATTTTCAATACCCCTTTTTTATTTAGATGTGCTATCTGAATATCAAGATTTTCGACAGAAGGAGGAGATTTTATACCTTCTATTTTATTCAACTCATTTATATAACCAAAATGAATCTTTGTATCTCCCTCCAAATAAAGAGGTTTTTCTCTTGCAAGAAAAGAGTTAAATAACTCTATAAAATCACCAAGATCAAGTTTTAAAAGAAGTTTTTTCATTTTTTATTGCAAGTCGATATATCAAGCACAACACCTTTCAGCTCTTTTTTGTTATCTTTGGCAACAAAACTGAGTGTTCCGCTTACATATACAAAATCTTTTGAGTTAACACTGTATCCCTGACATTCAATAGGTTTTCCCTGCTCATAAGCAAGTACAATTTCTCTGTTATGCTCTGCCGTTTTTGAAGAGTAGTAGTTAAAAATCCATCCTAACACAACAATTAAAACAAATGACAATATAAGATATATTTTACTGTTTTTTGTCAGGGAATCTCTTTTGGAAACAAATACTACCAAAACAGCCAATACAAGGAGTAAAAACAGAAGTATCTGCACTAACAGGCTCCTCTTAACTGATAAGTTATATCCCCTGCACCGAAACCTATAACAAGACCTCTGCTTATCTCTTTTATCTTATCCTGAGATATCAACTCTATAGAATTGTCTCTCTTTTTAAGAGAGTAGGCAAAGATGGGATTGTATCTTTTAAACTCATTTTCAAAATCTATATCTATCTTCTCCTCACAGACTTGCCAAACAGGGAGAATAACCAACTCATCAATACCGTCAAAACACTCTACAAAACCTTTTAGATTGTCTTTTGTTCTTGTATATTTATGAGGTTGCCAAATAGCAACTATCTTTTCCAAACCCATTAAATCCGCATATTTTTTGGCTGAATTCAAAGTTGCCTTTATCTCTGTCGGATGATGCCCATAATCATCTATAAGAGTAAAATTTTCAAGCTTTTGAATGATATCAAACCTCTTTTTTATACCTCTGTAGTTTTTAAGTTTTTCTCTCGCACTTTCCAAGTCCATTTCACTTAGACTAGCCAACACAGCCAAAGAAGCATCTATAGCAATATGCTCTCCTATACCCCAAACTTCAAATCTGCCTAAATCTTTAAGTACAAATGAGGTAAAAGGCTCTCCATCTTTTATGGTTATTTTCATATCTGTTATATCACGACTGGGATAGAGTCTTATGGCTTCCAAGTCATTGAGAGTAGATAAAAATTCATCTTCCGCATTTATAACTCTTATAGTAGCACTTTTTAAAAAATTTCTATAAGCACTGTAAAACCTGTCCAAATCATAACCATAATGCTCCATATGTTCAGGTTCTGCATTTGTAACAATAGCCACATAAGGATTTGAATTCAAAAAACTCTCATCACTTTCATCTGCCTCAAAAATTATATTATTACTTGGTCTGTAGTACATATTTGAACCAAATTGCTTGGATTCAGCACCTATAATAACAGAACCGTCAACTATACTTGCAAGCATAGCACTCGTAGTACTTTTACCATGAGCACCACATACAGAAAATACTCTTCTGTCTTTCAGTATCAAAGGTAAAGCATCTTTTCTTGAGAGTGTTATAATCCCTCTTTTTCTTGCTTCTTTTAACTCTGCATTGTCATCTTTTATAACTGCAGAATATATAACTAAATCTTGATTTTTTATATTTTTGGAATCGTGAGGGGTATATACTTCTATTCCTTCTTCTTTTAGCTGTTCTGTGATACTGCTGGATTTTATATCAGAACCGCTGACAGAAAAACCCTCCTTTTTCAGATATCTGGCCAATGCAGAAAGCCCTATACCTCCGATTCCGACAAAATGGATAGACTTCATATACTTTTTCCTTCTTCTATAAAATCACTTATTCTTTTTAACACTTCCTCTGTTTTTTGAACATTCTCCACAAGTGCTATCCTTACATAAGCATGTCCCATTCCTTCTCTACCCAAAAAACTTCCCGGCAACACCTTTACATTTTTCTCTTTATAAAGTCTTTTTGAAAACTCCAAATCATCATCTACTTCCAACCAGATGTAAAAAGTGGCCTCGCTTTTTGGAACTTTCAAAATCTCACTCGCAAGTTCAAGATTTCTCTTATATATATCTCTGCTTGATTTTACATGCTCTTCATCACTCCATGCTTTAGCTGAGGATTTTTGAAGAGGTAAAGGAGAAGCTGTACCGACATAGGTTCTGTATTTTATATACTCTTTCAGTATCTTCTCATCTCCTGCTATAAAACCGGACCTCAAACCCGGAGCAGAACTTCTTTTGGATATGGAGTTTACAACCAAAATATTTTTAAAATCCTCATTCTTTACATGTAAAGATGCTTCAAGCAAAGACGGAGGCGGAGTCTCTGTATAAATCTCACTGTAACACTCATCATTTAAAAGCACAAAATCATATTTTAAAGCCAGTAAAACCCACTCTCCCAACTCATCAAGACTCAAAACAGAAGATGTAGGATTGTTTGGAAAATTCAGTATAACCAAATTGGCATCTTTCAATCTTTTATCTTTTATATCAGGTTTAAAAAAGTTTTCTTTTGTAAGATTCAAATGTATCACTTTTGCCCTGCTAAGTTTGGCTGCACCTTCGTAAATCTGATAAAAAGGATTTGTATATGCCATGACCGGGTCAAC
>CAYRRJ010000112.1:0-5341 GCA_964426645.1 uncultured Campylobacterales bacterium
GGAGTGAGGAGGATTGAAGCTGTTTGTGGAAGAAGTGCATATCTATATGCCAAAAAATTAAGAGAGACTTTAGATGGTGCTAAGCAGAAAGTGAAACATAAAGATATCTTTATAGGTATAGAAAAACTTCAAAAAGAGATAATATCTTTAAAAGCAGAGCTTGAAGCTGTAAGTGCAAATGCCGGTAAAGAGTTAAATTCTACAGTTGTCAACGGTGTTGAAGTTATAGTAGATGAGTTAAAAGCCGGAGATATAAAAAAAGCTATAGATGATATAAAAAATCAAAAAGAGAGTGTGAGTGTGATGCTCTTTCAGGTAAAAGGGGATAAAGTTCTGATAGCAGCAGGTGTAAAAAATGCTCCTCTTAAAGCAGGAGCCTGGATAAAAGAGATAGCACCGATAGTAGGCGGAGGCGGTGGAGGTAGAGACGACTTTGCCCAAGCCGGAGGCAAAAATCCTGCAAAAATAGATGAGGCAAAAGAGAAGTCTTTGGAATATACAAAAGGGATTTTAGGTTAAAGTGATGTTTGAAATGTTTGCAGATATTTTTGGTTCTTACAGCAGGATTATTGTTTTTTTGCATATTTTGAGCGCATCTTTGCTTGTCGGTAGTATGCTTATAATGATATTTGTTGTTAGACCTGTTATATCTTCTGTGAAAGATCCTGTTTTAAGGCATAAGAGTTGTCTTGGAATGTTGAAAAAATATATCTATTTTATTATTCCGGTAATGCTTATACTCGTTTCGGCTTCGGTTTTTATGAATGTAGGGCTTGGCTTTAAGTATGGCAATCCTACAAAATTTATAATGGTACATATAAAAGAGTCAATTTGGCTTTTTATGGTATTTAATTTTATGCTTATGTATATAAAATACTCAAATGCGAAAAGAGCTTTGAAACGGGAGGATTTTTTGACGACGCAGGAAAATATCATTTTAACTGTGAAATATCTCATGCCTTTAAATCTTTTGCTTGGTATGATAGCTATTTATTTTGGTGTTATTATAAGAGGTTACTGATGAGACAAATTATACTTGCTTCAAAATCTCAAACGAGAGCCAGGATACTGAAAGAGTTTGGTATCCCTTTTGAACAAGTTGGTGTGGATTTTGATGAAGATTCTCTGGATATAGATAATCCGAAAGATTTTGTATATCATGCAACTAAAGGTAAGTTTGAGAGTTATATGAGTTTAAACGGAGAGAAACTGCCTGTCCTTTGTGCTGATACTGTGGTAACTGCCCATGGAGAGATACTTAGAAAAGCCAAAGATAGGGAAGATGCTTATAATATCTTGCAAAAACAGAGTGGTGGTAGTGTGGGAATCATAACCTGTATGATGTATAAGGCGGATTCTCTTTATCTTTGTGATATCTCTTCTACAGAGTATATTTTTGATATATTTGATGAAAAAAAGCTGGAAGAGTATTTAAAAAGTGATGAGTGGAAGGATAAGGCAGGGGCCTGTATGGTTGAGGGTTTTTGCAAACAGTTTATCAAAGATATCAGAGGATTGCAGAGTACTGCAATGGGGCTCAGTGTTGAAAAGCTGATACCTTTTTTGGTTTGAGTCAATGTACTACGACAAAGAGTTAAGAGCTATAAGAAAATCTGGAAGATACAGAGAGAGGATTTTATATAGCGAAGACTTGGTTGATTTTGCTTCAAATGATTATTTGGGATTTTCTAAAAAAGAGGAAATTTTAAAAAAAGCTCTGCAAAGAGTTTTAAAAGAGAAGATACACTCTCCACGTGCTTCGATGCTTGTAAACGGATATCATAAAATACATGCAGAGTTTGAAGAGTATTTGAGTAGCATAAACAGATTTGAAGCTTGTATGGTTGTAGGAAGCGGATTTATGGCAAATATGGCTCTTTTGGAAACATTGCCAAGAAAAAAGGATATTATACTTTTAGATAGCGAATATCATGCTAGTGGCGTATTGGCAGCTAAAAAATCTGATGCAAAAGTTATATTTTTTAGGCATAATGATGTAGCCCATTTAGAAGAGATACTCAAAAATGAGGAGTATAATAGGGCAATCGTAGGCGTAGAAGGCATCTACTCTATGAGTGGAGATTTGGTAAAAAAAGAGATTTTTGATATTTGTGACAGATTTGAAGCTCTTTTGATAGTAGATGAGGCACACAGTGTCGGAGTTGTGGGAGAGAATTTACTTGGCGTCTATGACCTTTATGAAATCGAACCAAAAGAGAACCATATCAAAATGGGTACTTTGGGTAAAGCGATAGGAAGTTATGGTGCTTATATACTAAGTAGCTTACATGTAAGGGAGTTTTTAATAAACAGGGCAAAATCTGTTATATATACTACAGCTCCATCTTTGATAGAGTGTGCTGTTGCTAAAGAGAGTTTCTCTTCTCTTTTAGCCAATAAAGCTGATATAAAAAGAGAGATAAAAATAAGAGAAGAGATAGTAAAAGAAGAGTTTGGTGTAGAGTTGGACGGATTGATTTTCCCTTTTAAAGTAGATAGTAATGGAGATGTTTTAAAACTTAGAGATATACTTTTAACAGAGGGATATCTGGTAGGTGCTATAAGAGCTCCGACAGTTGAGTTTCCTATTTTGAGAATTATACCAAATCTAGGAGAAAGCAGTATTGCTTTTAGAAATTTTTCTACTGTTTTGAAGGAGATTTCTTGAGCTTTACATGTAAGAGAGTTGTAGTAAAAGAGGGTAGAAAGGTTTTGGTTGATATCTCTTTTGAGATATCAAAGTCATTTGCACTTATAGGAGAAAGTGGTAGTGGTAAAAGTTTGACTCTTAAAGCTCTTCTGGGAATGCTTCCAAGCAGTTTGGAATACAGTGTTGAGTATGAGAGTGACTACACTTTGGAAAGAGGAGATAGTATAGCTATGATTCCCCAGAATCCTTTCACAGCGCTCTCTCCTCTGACAAGGATAAAAAAGCAGTTTTTTGTACATGATGAGATTATAAAAGAGTATTTGGAGTTGGTTGGATTGGATAGGGATATAGCATACAGGTTTCCATCCGAGCTTAGTGGAGGGCAGCTTCAAAGAGTTGTAATAGCTATGACTTTAGTCCTGAAACCAAGACTTCTGCTTTTGGATGAGCCTACTACCGCACTTGATAGCAATTCCAAAGAGGATATACTGCTACTCTTACAAAAGTTGCAACAACGAGACAACTTTGATATGCTCTTTGTAACACATGATATATCCAGTGTTGAGAATTTATGTGATACAATAGCTATTTTAAAAGAGGGAAGAATAGTAGAAAAGGGAGAAATGCAAAAAGTTTTGAAAAATCCTACAAATCCATACACCAAAGAGTTAATCTCCAGCGGGTTTAAAAAGAGGAATTTTAGGGAATGAAATATATAGTATCGCTTTTTTTGACTGCTTGTATATTGTTGTTTATAGGCTTCTTGTATATCTACTCAAATGTAAGATTTGATGCATATAAGATAATTGATTACAAACCCAAGCTTACTACTCAGATATTTGATAAAAACGGTGCTTTGATAGCAAATATATTTGATAAAGAGCACAGACTTTATGTCAAGTATGATGATATTCCACCAAGAGTTATAGAAGCTTTGGTAGCAATAGAAGATACATCTTTCTTTGAGCATGGAGGTATAAATTTTGAAGCTATTCTAAGGGCTCTTATCAAAGATATAAAAGCTATGAAACTGGTTGAAGGAGCCAGTACTTTAACCCAGCAACTTATAAAAAATACAGTTTTAACTAGAGAAAAAAGTATAAAAAGAAAACTTAACGAAGCGGTTTTGGCTTTTAAAGTTGAAAGTGAGCTTACAAAAGAGCAGATTTTAGAGAGATATCTAAATCATGTATATTTTGGGCATGGATACTATGGTATAAAGACAGCAGCCAAAGGGTATTTTCATAAAGATTTGGATGCCTTGAGTCTAAAAGAGATAGCTATGTTGGTAGGTCTTCCAAAAGCGCCAAGTTCTTATGACCCGACTAGACATATGGATTTGTCGCTGGGACGGGCAAACAGAGTTATATATAGGCTTTATTCATTGGGTTGGATAAGTGAAGATGCCTATAAAAAAGCTATAAAAGAGCAACCTATAGTGTTTGATGAAACTCTTACAAAAAACAGAGCTCCCTATATAGTTGATGAAGTTATAAAAAGAGCCGGCAGTGAATTTTCAGATTTGAAAACAGGCGGTTACAGGATATATACAACTATAGATTTGAAACTTCAGCAACTGGCCAGGGACTCTTTAAAACTTGGGTATGATAAGATTTTGGAGAGGGCAAAAGACAGTAACAATACAAAGCTAAACGGTGCAATGGTTGTACTGGATAATGATACGGGTGATATCTTGGCTATGGTGGGTGGAATTGATTATAAAAAAAGTCACTTCAATCGTGCTACCCAAAGTAGAAGACAGCCCGGCAGTAGTTTTAAGCCGTTTATTTATCTAAAGGCTTTGGATGTAGGATATAACGGACAGAGTAAGATACCTGATATTTCAAGAGTTTATGTGGATAAAAAGAGTGATAAAGAGTGGAAACCTAAAAATTATGAAGAAAATTTTGAAGGTCTTATAACTCTTGAAAATGCGTTGGTTCACTCAAGAAATCTGGCGACTATAAATCTTTTGAGTGCATTGGGAATGGATAGTGTATATAAAGAGTTGAGTAAAGACGGTTTTAAAAAACTCCCTTATGATTTATCCATGGCTCTTGGGAGTTTTGGTATATCTCCTTTGGAATTCAGTGGTTTTTATACCACATTTTCCAATTATGGTTTGAAAATGGAGCCTATACTCATAAAGAAAATAGTGAACAAATATGATGAGGTACAGGAGTATAATAGTGTTTCAAAAAAGATAACAGAGCCGTCTCAGGCATTTTTGATGATAGATATACTCAAACAGGTTGTTTTAAGAGGTACTGGTAGAAAAGCTAGAGTAAAAGGGATAGAAACCGCAGGTAAAACAGGAACAACAAACAATTATATAGATGCCTGGTTTTGTGGATTTACTCCGGATATCGAAGTTATCACATGGTTTGGAAATGATGATAACTCTCCTATGAAAAAAGGAGAAACAGGAGGGAGAAGTGCAGGTCCTTCTTTTGCCAATTTTGTAAAAAAATATATAGAAATTTATCCTCAGACAAAAAGAGAGTTTTATGTTCCAAAAGGGGTAAAATATAAAATTTCAGGAAATAGAAAATATTATTTTACAGATAAATCACCTCTTCCTGACATAACAAGGAACAGTGTAAGTGAGAACGAACTGATTTTTTAACTGATGTTATGCACCATATGATATGCATAGTGACTTTAGTGATGCTTTAGTGTAAGGCAAAGGTT
>CAYRRJ010000113.1:0-5313 GCA_964426645.1 uncultured Campylobacterales bacterium
TAGTTGACTGCTTTCACCAGAAACGTGTTGCCCAGAATAATTAACAAGATGAGATATAAGATTTTGCCAATCCCCATCTGTATTATAAAACATCTTCATACATTCACTTGGTGAATAGTCAGGCCTATATGCCATCATTATATCCGCTATCGATGTTGAAACTGTAGCTCCAAACAAAAAAGTCAAATGAAACCCTATGATTTTCCCAATAACTTGAAAATATTGCCCTTTTTCTCCTGCTCCATTTTCAGATAGAAACTCTTTTGCATACATAAAATACGGAAAGAGGAATATAATCACTCCTATTGTTCCATATAACAGTGCTGTCGTTTCAATTTTTAATACCATGACTTATGCCGTTCTTTTAGTTTAAATCATCCAAAGGGATTGTTTTTATATATTTTTTTCCAAGAAGCTCAAAAGTAAAAATTGCGCTCTCATTTTCATCTTTAAAGTCAGTAAAATAAAAATCTTTCTTTATTTTGTCGCCAATAAAGATCATGCCGGTTTTCATTGCTGGGTTATCAATAGGCATTACTTCAATACTTTCATAGAAATAATCTATCTTATATGTATCTCCAAATCTTACAGAGAGTTTTTTCATTGGAGTGTCGTTTTTCATTATAGTAAAAACGATTTTTGCATTATCAATATCTCCACCTTCGCCTTCTGTATCAATTCTGCTTACAAAAAAATCTTTATAAAACTTCTCCCCAATCTTATATGGTATTCCAGATATTACGATTTTTGTTCCGTCATTCTCAAACAATATCGATACACCTTGAGACATCAGATAGCTGCTTATTATTCTTTTATCGTTAATCGTTCCATTTTCTTGCTTAGGTTTTGTTTTTACTACTTCTGCTTTTTTTACAGGCTCTTGTTTTCTAAATTCTTTTGCAAAGTTTTGCTGATCTTCTTTAGTAATTGTTTTTTGGCTCTCAATTTTATAGGCTTTCCAAGCTTTTAAGCCCATGATTATAGAGATGAAAACAGAAAAAAATACCAGACCATAAAAAGTCGTACTTCTTTTTTTCTTTGGAGCCTTTGGTTTGTTTTCTTGTTTTGGCTTTTTGGCCTTATTCTCTTTTAGCTCATTTTTACTCTTCTCTTTTTTTTGTTTCTTTTTGCCTAAGAATGAAAAAAGACCTTTTTTTTGTTCTTTTTTTTCATCTGTTTTATTCTCCGGCTGTATATACCTTTCAGAAAACATAAAAACTCCTAAGTTTGAACTATTTTGTAAATAATAGTTAAAAAAATAATCTATTTTAAGAAATAGAGGAAAAAACATGTTAAATTAACAAAAAAGAAAAGGTTGGCACTATGGTTGAATTAGATGAAAAAACAAAAAAGTCTAAAATCATCAATATGTTTTCTCTTCTCAATGGCCTTTTGTTAAGTATGGAAAATGACAAAAGAGCAAGAAAAGTGCTTGAGCGCTTACAAGAGACAGAGACTATTTCCAAAATCTCCGGCAATAAAAAACAAGTGTCGGATTTTAAAATCAAACATCGTTCTATTCTTGAGGATGTTAAAAAAGTTGAAATCATCAAGAATGACAACTTCTCAACACTCAAGCTTGCCGTTGAAGACACAAGAAGTATCATAGGAAATGTTCTTGCCGATGAACTTTTGTATGAGCTTGAAAGACAGGATAAGAATGGGATATCAAAAATTGATGATACTGTTAGCAAGATAGAAGATAAAACGGATGTCTCTTATGCGCTTGATACAAAGAGTGTAAAAGATTTTACGATTGATAACTATTTTTTAGAGATGTCTATCACTTATGGCAAAATAGCAAAAGGGCTAAGTCGAACGATTACAGAACTTGAAGTTCTTATCGATGAGCTCGATGAACAGATTTCCAAGGCAGAGAATATTATCAAAGAAAAAGAAAGCAAAACGGAAATCATTTCTACTCAAACAGAAGCACAGGAACAAAAAGAGCCTGCAAAAGCTATTCAAGAGTCTCCAAAAGAGGAGAAAACTGTTGTCTCTTCTGCCCCTGCACAAGAACAGCAACTTAGCCTTGAGGAGATCGAGCTTGGTGTTGGCTATGAGAATGATAATGTGTTTAATGATCTCGATGATGTTCCAGACAATGTTGAAGAGATAGTAGAAGGCGAAGATGTAAAAGAGGATCTCTCCGGTGGCATATTTGCCGTTATGGGTGAACAAGCAGAAGAAGAGAATGAAGCGGGGATCAAACCTTGATAAGACACATTATAATATTTTTTGCTTTTTCGGCTTCTCTCTTTGCTGTTGACACCAATATTGCAAAAGAGCTTTCCAATAATGCAGTGGACACATACAATCTTCTTATTTCGCTAGGACGCGGTATGAGATGGATATTCGCTCTTTTGCCTGTTGCTGTCTCTTTTCTTTCTATTTCCAAAGATATTTCCGAAATACGCAAATCAAAAGAGATGATGCAGCAAGATACCGGGTTGAAAGGTGAAGATATATTTGTGATTGCGTATCATATTGTGTTGGTTTTTATCTCTTGTTATATTATCTATGGTATTTTTGGGCTTACTTATGCAAATGCTTCTTCAATGAATGAAGTATGGAGTGTTTTGGTTGTTGATTTTTGGAGAGGGATTTTATAGGTGCAATAGGAGAACACTCCTATTGTCTATGACGCTTTTTTTAGTATAAAGTCTAACAGGTGAATTCTTTTACCATCTAACATAGCCTTAATCTTAATTACTTTGTTCTCTTTTTCCCCCACATGATTGTAAACTATTGTCTCATCAAAGCTTTCATTGTTCAGACTTAGCGGTGCAAGCATGTTTGGATCAAAAGATTTGTTTGTAATTTTTTTAACTCTGTTCATTATTGAGTGAAGCACCTCATCTTCTGTTATGAATTTTTTCGTTATAGGAAGATTCTCACTTCCGATAAAAACTGCTTTTGCGTCATTGCTATATCTCTCCACCGTTGTTTCTAATTTTAGCACCATTTGTGATTTTCTCCCCATTTTCTCTGTTTTTTTGCTAAAAAAGCCTCTGCTGCAACAATTAGAATTGTGACTATTAGTATTGATAAAATCTCTGTCATAATCTCACATCCTTTTTCTTTTAGATAGAATTATTCTAACATATATCAGTGTGAATATCAAGTGGTTTAATTAAAAAAAGAGATTTTTTGAAGAAAAATGGAGAGCGAGCTTAATGTCGCTTCCGTTGTTGTAGGTAGGTTTGCATCTATTTTTTCAAATAGAATATGTGGAGTTTTTTTCTGAAAAATCCTGTTTTTTCTTTGAATTTTTTATCTTCCACATGTTCTTTTTCTGTCTTTATCAACCCCTCTTTATTTAACTTCGCTATCGCTGAGGTTACTGAATTCTTTGTTAATAGTCGCCCTTTCTCTTTTAAAAGGTCGATGATGTCGTCTAATGATCTCTTCTCTTTTTTGTCTAGAACACTAAGAACTGCTGCTGCATTTGGTAAAATTTTTTCACATTTTGTCTGTTTTATCATTTTTCCCTTATAGTGTTTAAAATCTCCGGAGTCGATCAGTAACACTCTGAAATCTATTAATGAAAAATCTTCGTCTATCTCTTTAGTGACCTCTTCATACAGAAGCTCGATATGAAATCCACAAAAATATTTGTTTGCGATCTCTATACTTTTTTTCAGTACCTCTTCTTTGTTCTCTATTTTTTTTGCTTTAGCCTTCAATTCCCATTTTGCCTCACAAGTTCTGATGAATTTACTTGTGTCTAATGGCCTGTGTTGTACTCTTTGTAAAAACTCTTCGAGATTCTTTATCCCTTCGTCCTCAAAGAATACTTTTGTTGTTGGCTTATCTTTTAGATCCTCGTAGAGTTCTTGCATGCTTTTGTAGAGTTCAGACACAAGGTCTATAAACTTTAAAAATTGTATCTTTCTTGCATAGATAACGTGATCTTTTACAAATAGCACTCTCCTTGGGTAAAGAATCGCTATCGCATTTTCAACTTTTTGAAAATCTTTTTTGTTGATTCCAAAGTGCTTCAAGAGAAGTTCGACAGGAATCATCTGATTCTCTTTTAACACTTCGCTTAGTTTTTCAGAGAGATACGCCTGCTGTCTTGGTTGAAAATCTCTTGAAATCAGATATTTGCGTTGATATGAGAATAGATTTGGACACTTAAGGAGTGTTGCTCTTATTTTGATATTTTTATTGTCTTCGTTTTTTATTTTTATAAAAATACTCTCACACGGAAGCACAAGCTCCTTATTTCTCTCTACATAATTTCGGAATCTTATCTGGATGTTTTGCGGTGTTGTCTTTAAAGCACGCGAGATTTCTACAAAATTTTTTCCTTCATTTATCATCTTGATAATTTCTTCAATACTTTCCATTTATTATGATCCTTTTTATGATATTGTTATTATATTACTTTTGCATATTAAAATCAAGTTTTTACTTTTCTTGATATTTTTACTGTTTTGGTGTTATACTTTTGAAAATATAAAACTTAAGGGATATAAATGAGCACTTTCATTGTTGATGTTTTCAAATTAAGCATAGACAAAAAGAGGAAATTAACGAGTTTTGAGCTTCAAGCAGAAAATAAAGCCGATGCACTTGAGAAGGCGCATGTTCAATCAAAAGAAATCGATAGATTTTATAGCTTTTTAAGCGTTACAGAGATCGGGAGATGATCCCTCTCTTTTTGACAACTTCTTCTACTTTTCTACCCCTTACTTAATTTAAAACCACATTCTAAAGTATAATCTTTCTAAAAAAATAGGTTACTATAATGAAAAAATTACTTTTCTTTTTGCTGACTTCCTCTTTCTTACTTGCAGGAACAAAAAAGAGCGAAACAAGCCACAGAGATTATATGCTTCAAAAAATAGACATAGAGATAGAAAGACTTAAAAATGTTTCAAAAACAAGAGATGTTACAGGCATCCTTCTTGCCAATCAAGCACAAAGAGACTGCATAAGTCATATCGAAAATGACAGATATGGATTAAAAGAGTGCAGAAGAGTCTTTAAGATGAAGATACGCCAAGAGCGTGCTAAGAGAGCTTTTTATTGCAACTTGAAAAAAGAGGATGCTCACTAGAACACCTCTAAATATATAATTATTTGGTACTGTCTTGCCAGCATCTTTTTTGCTTTCATGTAACCAAACTTTCCTACGAACCACTTAACAAGCGATTCTACATTTCCTACTTTTTTAGTCCCTTTGTTCTGAATCATTATCTTTGAACTCATAACAAAATCCTTTTTCTTTTAAGATACTATTATTATCATATATTTATATGCAATGCAAATATACTTTCTTTTTTTATTATTCTTTTTGTATTGTAA
>CAYRRJ010000114.1:0-5308 GCA_964426645.1 uncultured Campylobacterales bacterium
AAATACTTTTTATTTTTGCTTTTTTTACATAGGTAACAACTCCTCTGTTTTCAGAACCTTCATGAACATAAGGATGAGAAGAATCCTCTTTTGCAAATGAAACAGAAAAACCATCATAAAACTTATCTATATCATCCGTATTATAAAAATCAATGGTTGTATCTTCCCATTTAAATAAAAAAGCTATGTGTATTCCGTCACTTAAAATCTTAACGGATATCTCTTTGATTTTTAAATCCCTGTTCAGGCTGTTTACCTCTTTGTCATTACTTGGTACCAAAAAATAAGGATAAAGCTTTAACTTTGCAAAATCTGCACTCATCCATGCTTTTGAAAGAGGAGATATTCCCAAAACATTCCCCGGAACTTTCACAACTTCGATCAACTCTTTTCCATAGCAACCCAAAACAAAAAATAAAATAAAAACAAAGAATTTTATCATCAACTGTATTCTCCGGATAGTATTGCTATCAGTTCGCTACTATTTTTCTTTTCTATATCCTGATTTATCAAGTCAATAGCATCATAAACATTTTCGCCAAACATAAACTCAAGATAATCCATGGGAAGTCTTTGTGAATTTTCAGATATATCACCATTTTTGTCAAATCCCAAAGGTGCTTTATAAGGAGGTATGTAGTAAATATTTGGACTCGTATTAAAATCTGCTTTCAAAGGCAATGCTACTTTGTACTCTTTAACCAACTTATATACATTGCCACTATCATCATCAAGATAACCTATAAATCTGGCATTTCCTACACACTGTTCCACGCATGCCGGAGACAACCCCCTCTCTATAAGAGGATAACAAAAATTACATTTTTCACTTTTAGAGAGTTTAGGATTAAAATATATTTTACTATAAGGACATGCACTAAGACAAAATCTAGATCCGTCACATTTATCAAGATCAACCAAAACAATACCATCTTTTTCTCTTTTGAATATAGCATCATTCTCGCATGCACTTACACAGGCTGGATTCGTACAATGATTACATAATCTTGGTATATAAAAAAAATAACTGTTTAACTCATTATCTCCATAAGAAACATCTTCTTCCCAGTTAACTCCGTATTCAACCTTTGATAAAGGTTTAAACTCTTTTGACTCTTTGATTTCATTATAGTTATAATCCCACGGTATCCCATAATCTTTGCTTTTTGGCGAAATCCCCTCTTTCAACTCACCACTACTGTCAAATCCTCCCCCATGTTCATACCATTTTTTGGGATATCCATTTCCAGGATGTGTTTCAACATTGTTCCAGTACATATACTCCCTACCTGCTCTATCTGTCCACATACTCTTACAGGCAACTGTGCATGTCTGACAACCTATACATCTGTTTAAATCTATAACCATTGCAAGTTGTCTCCGCTTCATGCAACAGGCTCCACTTTCTGAAGATTTACTGGTAATTTATTGTTTATATCTTCATAAAACAATCTATTTAGTCCTCCCTTGCCTTCAAATGCAAATTCTTCCCAGCCATGCTCTATCAAAAGGATATCTCTTTTTAGTCCCATTGTCATCTTAATCTTTATTTTTATCTCTCCTTTTTCATTCGAAAGCATAACCACATCATTATCTTTTAAACCCTTCTCTCTTGCCGCTGTTGTGTTTATCAAAAGTACAGGCTCCCCTCGTTGAAGTCTTAAAAGTCTTCTGTTTGTTCTATACGTGGAATTTTTACTCCATCTTGACCTTACTATATGCAACAAAAAAGGATACTCTCTTTTCTTTTGTAAAGTTTTACTGCTATAATTTAATACAAAATATGCTGTTTCTTCCATAGGAGGGATAACTTCTCTTCTTTTAACTTCTCTTCTTTTGTCTGCTCTTGAATCAAATCTTTTTGAAAGAATAGAAAAAATCTCATCTTCACTTTTAGATTCCCCAACAGGATTCAAAGAAGGAGAAACAACTATATCATTAGCTGTATATTCTACCTCATAATCCCCTTTTACAGGAAGAAGGATATCCGCATAAATGGAACTTTCACTAAATCTGGTATCCAAATATACAAAAAATTCAACATTGTTTAAAAAACTTTTTTTAAACTCCATACTGTTTTTTCTAAAGATGCTTTCTCCTGCCAATATTACACTTTTTACCATGGATAAATCTTTCTGCAAAATATCTTCTGTATGTCTATTCTGATTTGTGTTTGCATTTTTTGTATAACAATGTTTTGCACCCAATAAAAACGCAAAAAGCTTTACATGTAATATAAACTCTTTACTAAAATGATGCCCTGTAACTATATTTAAATTTTTAGCTTTCAGTATCTCTTTAAAAAGAAAATTAAAGCTTTTTTCTTTCATATCTAATTCGGAAGCAGGGATATGATAACTCTCTATATTATTCTTCAAAATTTGATACAAAGTCGTAACCTCTGTTTTTACTCCGCTGGAGAGTTCAATTTCCCACAAACCTTCCAGTTCACTCTCTAAGCTATCTAAAGATAAACAGTTTTTTTTAGCATCCCAAAAATAGAATTGCTTTTGAAACTCTATGTACTCATAACCGTTTTTTGGCTCTTCAAAATCAAATCTGCTTAAAAGTTTAAAATTATCCGTTCTTACCAAAATACCTAATTCTCTAGAAATATTTGAGCTTAAACTGTTTTTTACAGTTTGATAAATCATCTCTTTTAATATTTTAATCTCTTCCTTCTCTGTCAAACTGAACCAAATATCACTTATTTTGGAAGTTGCGTTAAATTCAGGAGTTATTGACAATATTTTCAGTCCCCGATATTTCATTTTTATAAGAAGATGACTCTCTGACATATTCGTAACAAGAGGATTAGCACCCCAAAAGATTACGGTTTCGGACGGAGAAAGTTCTCGATAATCAATATACTCTTTATACTCTTCGTTTTTAGAAAAATAGTTTAACTCCAAAGAATCAATCTTTCTCTGAAATCCTTCCAATTCTGTTATTCTATATCTCTTCTCTTTTAAACCTCCTCCGGCATGAATTAGAATTTTTTGTTCATCTTGCAAATTTTTATTTAACTTGTTGTAAATTTCTTCTATAGCCTCTTCCCAATCTATTCTTTGCCACTTTCCCTCACCTCTCTCTCCTACTCTTTTTAGAGGATATAGGATTCTATCCTGTTGATACATCAAAGAGCTGTAACTCGCTCTTAGATTATCTCCTCTTTTAATATTTTCATTATCTATCAGCTGTTTTTCTCTTAAAACAAAACCTTTGTTTGTCCATATATCCCATATAACATCGTCTTTAAACTTTCCATGATTTTCTTCTCTGGTATATAAAAAAGCAAACTCTTTTTTATATAAGTCATTAAAAGCAGTTTTTTCTAAATAAATATTTTCGCTGAATAGTTTGTTAGTATATAAGAAAGTGCTACAGATAACAGATAGCTTTAAAAATTCTCTTCTTTTCAATATCAACTCCAAAAGTTAGGATATTGATATTATAGTATAAAAATATAAAAGCTTGGAAATTCTTCCAAGCTTTTATATATGTTTTAGTATCTATATCTTAGGTATAGTCTGATATTTTGTGCAGATTTAACAGCTCCAGGAGTTGTATCTACATCCATTGGAGTTCCTGTGCTTCCAAAGAACATATCACTTCCTGTGTAGTCATAGTCTATATAAGTATATCTAAACTGTGCAGTTAAAAACTTATCTAACAGTGGAAGATTATAATAAAATTCATAAGCATTACCTCTGGCTGAAAGCTTTGAGCCTACCAAAGTATCTTCTCCGTAACTAAAACTTCTCCAATATTTACTACCGTGATTATACTCTATACCAAATCTTGCATCTTCAACAACAGGACAAGGCATATTTAATCCAACATAGTATGAAGTACCTGTCTCACTTTTTGGTGAGCCCAACATCTCTTTCATAGCTATAACATCGCCTGAATTGTTAAGAACATGGTGAGAACCTTTAGGATCTGTTTTACTCCATGCAAATGATGCAAATGCTATAGTATCATCTAGAAAATCATTTATCTCATCACCTATTCCACTTACCTGAACAGATAGTGCACCGCCGGTTAAATCACCCACATCTGTAAGATTTACTCTATAACCTTGTGAAGCATCTACTCCATTATAGTAGGAGAAGTTAGCTCCCATCATATTCCAGCCTTTAAAGTAATTAAACATAGCTTTATATTGACCATCATCATATAGTGTTGCCAAAATTCCGGCTAAGTCCATATTTGCCGAATCAAAATTACTTTTACTATAAGGTGTTTGAGTAGAAAAAGATGTCAACTGCCCCATATAGTTATCAAATGTTGGATATTTTGCATCTACATCAGAGTTTCCTCTACCTAAACAAAGTTTGGCACTAAAACCGGGAATACCGGTAACATCTTCAAGTTTTGCCATAAAGCTTGCACCATCAAACTCCATATTTATATTGTGTCCGATAGGAGAGGATGGCCTATCATTATCTTCTCTGTAATTAACCAAAAACCCGTCGGTTGATGGACGACGACCGAAACTTACAGTATATGGTACATTTCCGGCTTGTCCAAAGTAGAGAAAATAAGCCTCTCTAAGTCTTAGATTGGCATCTCCACTTGGAGTTTGAGTTGCGTACCAATCCATATTTTGAAATGGATTATAAGCCAAAGTTGAGTTATGGCCAAATGTTTTATAAACTCCCAATGCCCCTTTGAAAACCAAATCCTCTCTAGGTTGAGCAGCCATATTTAGGATAAGCTTATTTGTCCATATACCATTACTCTGGCTAGGCATACCCTTAAGTTTATAGTCAATCATATCATAAGCTGTTCTAAAGTCAACACTAAACTTTATATTATCCCCGGCATCATGGGCTTTTACTTCCGTAAGCTGTTTGGACAAAGCATCTATATTTACCTTTTCCTGTGCAGCTTTTAACTCTGCCATCTGTTTTTTAAGGGCCTTTATCTCAGCTTTAAGGTCCATATCCTCAGCCATGGCATATGAGCCAAACATTACTCCAATTAATAAAGGAGCCACCAATTTTTTCATTATATAACCTCCGATTTATACTAATGTAGATAATAAAGATATCTAGTAAGTATTTAATAAGTATTTATCGTATATTATCTAAATTTATATAAAAAGAAATTTAAATTAAAAAATATTAATTAACTTTTTAGTATCTTAGTTAATATTATTTAACCTTTATAATAATCTTGTCTAATACATATTATTATAAATCAATATAGAGTAATGGTAATAGATAAAAAAGCTAAAATATCATTTCAATAAAGACATATAAAGGAGATCAATTTCATCAGGAGAGAGTAAATATCGGAGCAT
>CAYRRJ010000115.1:0-5277 GCA_964426645.1 uncultured Campylobacterales bacterium
TGATTCGAATATATCTGTTGCATCTGGGACTTCGACTGCAACAGTTGTAACAAAATTTCTTGGAGGAAAGGGAGACTTTAGCTAATGAGTGCTGCCTACTCTTCATTTTTATCATCTTCATTCCCGCTTTTTTTTAAAAAAACGGATGCCGACCTCATAGATATTGAAAATATGATTATATATTTTAATAAAGCAGCGAAACAAGCAGATAGAGAGGGTTTGAAAAATGAAAATAGAGAATTTTTCAAGCTTGAGCCAATGTCTCAGTGCAAAATGAGCATCTCTTGGTTTATTCTGCCGATATTGCTCATCGTTGTTAATTTTGCAATTATAGGCCTATATATATCACATGGTGCTTTTTCTCTTGTTGAGCAGATAGAGATCGCTGTTTTGGTGCTAGTTGTTGCTTGGTCTTCATACTTAAGCGCACAGCCATCTAAAAACAGCAGGAAGATAGATTTTTTAATTATGCTCATGGTTGGTATTATTTCTATCTCTGTCGCTATTCATTCCTTGATTAGCGGCAATCTTATTTTGCTTATATCTTCATCCATAATTGCATTTAATATGATTGTCTTTATGGAGACAATAAAGCCCGTCCTGTTACTTTTTGCTAGAGATGAAAAACATTGCTTTTTGTTTGGAGATGATAAAAAATTTATATTAATAATGGAGAAGAAAAATGTTAAAAAATAAATTACTTCCTTTTGTTGCGGCTTTGACTGCTTCAACCTTTTTATTTGCAGAGACAAATGTTGAGATATATAAGATACCACTCGGAAGTTTTATGCAAATAGAAAATGAAAAAGACATAGAGGCTCTTGATAAACATCTTCAAAAAACAAAACCACTTATCTCTTATAAAGAGGATAGTAAAGACAGGATGTTGCAATATGGAGATATTAAGGTTTTTTTGAAAAACAATGCAAACAAAAAAGAGAATTATAATAGACTTCTTGATATTGTTTCGGACTTTGCAAAAGAAGTTGATGGTCTAGATCAAAAAATAGTTAGAAAAACACTAGATAGACTAAAGGCTCAATAGTGGAAATCAGTGACAATCTAGAAGAACTGCTTGGGAAAAAAAGAGCTTCCCTTGATGATCTCCAAAGTGATTTTTCCTCAAAAACGCTTCAAAACATTTTTGAAGAGAACAAGAAAGATACAGAGGTTAAGTCCGGCGATTATATATCAAATATAGTATCTTCAATTCTCGAATCTGGAATAAAGAGCGAGCTGCTTGGCTCTGATATAAAAAAAGCAGTTAATAAACACAGGGAAGATATTTTAATGGACAGTTTTTTTAAATTGTCCAGAAAAATCATAGATGATGTGTTGTTTATGGTCGAGGAAAAACAAAAATTCAACGACTTCAAGTTAGAGGATATGCTCATAGCAGGAAAGATAACAGATTCTTTAAAAGAGAAAGAGTTGGACACTTTGGAGAAAATTTTGATAGAATTATTTTCAGGGGAAAACAAAATAGTCATTGAAGAGCATTATCAGTCGGAGCTTCTTTATGAATTATTTAAAGAAAATGAGGAATCCAATTATGGAGGACTTGTGCTTATGGAGCTGTTTTACAAATTATTTTACAAGGAAGAAGATTTTAAAAAACCGGCTATTCATTCACCGATTTTTGAATCTCTTATATCATACACATAAAAAGGAGCTAGAAAAATGAAACATATAAAACACAACAATCAATACATAATCCCAAGCATCTATATTAATATTGGGAGAGACGGAGAGTTTGGAACAACAATGCTAATGCTTGCCGAAATCTATACGCACAAAAGTGATATCAAAGAGAGGGGTGAAGACTACAATTCAGATATTATCTTCACGGTCAAAGAAAATTTTGATGATACTTTATTGCAGACTTTTACAGGAAAGAAAAATACAGCCGTTGTTCCGATGTCTGATTTGCTCAAAGGCTCTGTTTATGTTGCTATTAAACCACTTCCTTCTCCTACTATATGGGATTTAAGTACACAAGAACAAATTCAAGAGCTCCGAGTTGTTAAAGAAGCCTTGCTTTCTAGTTTTCTTGGAGAGAGCTCTCTTGCTAGTGATCTTGTGCAGCTTTCAATTTTATTACAGTCTCCATACTCAAAAGTAGATGGAGAAAAGGTTTATTTTAAAAAAATCAGCGGAAACCTTGCTATAAAAGCCTCGCAAGTATCTAAATAGATACACAAATTATTGCTTTTTAGTAAAAAGTTCTAAAAAAAAATTCATTTTCTTCTTTTGTCCTTTTTATCTTGTATCATTTGTCTAAAATTAAATGATATAGGCTTGAAAAAATGAAAAGAAACATTAATACATACAAACAAGAACTTCAATCTCTTGTGTTTGTTGATAAGATTGCACGCAACAATAGACAAAGTTTTTTTTCTCTTAAGGTAAAGAACCACCGAGGACAAACACTTTTTCTTAACACCGACCATCTTTTTAAAATAAATCAAAAAAACAGTGAACTTGAGTTTCAAAAAAAGAAGCATTATGACAATTTCGGGGAATTGACATATAGGTTTAATTTTTACACAAAAGGCTCATTGTTTGCTATTTCAGATGAAAGCTTACAGGCCAAATTAAGTGAGATATTTGAGAATGAAAAATGTTCAAATATTCTTGGTAGTGAGCTTTTAGACAGTAAAGATGAAAGTTCCTTTTATTACACGACTGATGTGGATTTTGAAACACTCAAGAAAGAGTATCAATATGAAAATCCTCTTGTTCAAAAAAACATTTCAAGCAGCAAAGAAAAGATAGAAAAAGATGAAATTGACAATGTTTTATCTATTGTTCAAAAGGAGATTTTCTATGCGGTTGTGTCTAGAACGATAGAGTCGAAGGCGGTTCAATATTTTTCGGACTTTAAAGAAAGAAACGAATATATACTAAAGAGCCTCAATGCGATTTTTGGAGCAACGCTCTTAGATGAGAGCGACATGGATGTAGGAAAAATATTAGACATATCTCTTGGTGAAGAACACCTGCCAGACATCATAAAAAGCAATTATCCACTAAAAACAATCAAAGAGCTCTATGAAGAGGATAAATTTGTTGCCGGAGAGGAGTTTGGAGAGTTTGTAAGACAGATTGTTAATGGCAATATTCTTTTTGGTAATTTTAATATATTTAATTTTGATATTGTTAATCAATCTCTTTCAGAGAATTTCCAATATTGTAAACAGTTTTATGTCCCGACATTTGATTCGGTTGCAGTTGAGCCAGAAAATGTGCTTCACATAAAACGAGATTTAATTGGCAAAGTTGCTTCTCATGGCGAGGCCTTCTATAATGCAAGCATGATTAATGCTCTTGAAGCCTACCATCGAAGTGGTTCGCCTGCATATTTCCAAAAAAATGCGATGTTCGCTTTTCAAAAAATAGCAAAAAAAGAGGATATTAAAAACAGTATTGTTTTGGAGACGGAAGATAACACAAATCTGATTCTAGTAAAAGGAGAGACGGAGCAGGAAACAGAAGAGATCGCAGAAGCGCTTATTGCAGAACTAAGAGGAAGCGGGAAGGCTACAATACCTGTAAGGATGGACAATGGCGGAATCCTCTTCACTCTAAAGAACACATCAAATATTCACAATGGCTCTCTTCTTGGGGATTCTGCGGACATGTCGCTGGTTGATTACAATAAATTTATGAAAGCCAATGTAGATAAAGATAACTTCTACTCTGTATTTTCTTCACCTATGACATTTATTCCGACGGTAGTAAAAAGAAATATTCTACATGGCCTTAAATTTATGGCTTCAAATGCCACTAAAAACACAAATAGCAAACATATCAATACTTTTATGAATTATTTGAATAAAAAAATTTCAGAAAGTGCAAAAGAGGCACCTAGAGAACAAGAACTTCTTGACGCTGCAAATAAACTCAAAAATCACGATATGTCCTTTCTTTCCGGTATTACGAATATCGATAAAAAAGATAAAATCTTCCCAGATATTATAAATATCGATTCATCCTCAAAAATGAGTCTTGAAGATATATCCACGTCTCTATTTCATATTAGTAGATGGTTAATGATTCCAGAATACAGACAGGTAATCAAAGAGCAGCTCAAAAAGAATAACTATGTTGTTCCAGATATTCAACCATATAAATTCAGCCTCACTGATCCAACTAAAAACATCTTGCCAGATGACAAAAAACAGAGCATTGTCTCAACAAAAAGTCATGCTGGTATTTTGAACTTTCAAATACTGCCTACAATCATAGAAATTGAGACAAAAGAGGATGTTGATAAATTCTTGGAGTTCTCAGCAAAAGCAATAGCATTTCCGTATATTGACCTGCTTGGAGAGAAAGTCTTTGAACAAAAAGCAAAGGACATTGAGCGCGAGCTAAAATCAAAATATGCGACAGAATTACTTGAATGTAAATATGTTTTTACAAAAATAACATCTTCTTTCCATGAGGGAACCGTCAAAAAAACGGAGAAGTTTGTTGCTCTCGATGAAAACCTTAACGAGAAGATGATTTTCAATACCCCTGTATTTGATTTTTACAGTATTTTACAAAAAGAAGGCATGCTTCATCTTGAAAACAGAATGAAAAACTCTTCTTTTAAAGAGAATGATATTGATGAGATTTTCAACGGCATTTCAAAATATATAAAATCAATAGAGAAAAACAACTCTGCACTTTTTCAAAAAATCGATAAAATGTTCCTGCCTGCCATTCAGAGCGCTATTGAAAAATCAGAGAAATTCTCTTTTTCAATTACAAATAAAATCGCTCTGGTTTCTGCGATACAAAAGAAAAACGGAAAGTTCTTTTCGGAGGATATGACAGATATTGCAGAGCAATCAATACAAGAAAAAGCAGATGCTCTATTCTTGGAACATCAAGATGAAAAGTCTCAGATGCTTAAAAAATCTCTTCTTGATTTTTACACTGCGAATTTAGAGGGGAAAGAATTTTATCTTTTGGATCCGACAAAAGAGAGTAAAATTAGAGATATTTTCGTTGAACGCTTTGGGGAGTTTGACTACAGAGTAAGAGATTTCTACAACTTGATCGTTGAAAAATCGGCAGAAGTGAATAAAACCCTTGAGGGCGATATAAAAATCATTACACTAAGAGCTTTTTCTAAACATATCGAAAGAAAAGCAGCGGAAGGTCTAACAGTAGAAGGAAAAAATGAAATAATCAATGAATTTTTATATAAAGTCCTTGGCTTGCAACCTCATCAATCTCTTGAGGTAAAAGGATTTTTGGCTCTACATATGAGAGATGAGATTAATG
>CAYRRJ010000116.1:0-5270 GCA_964426645.1 uncultured Campylobacterales bacterium
AGCATAACCTATAGAGTTGTGTGCTCTTTTTATAGTCTCTTTATAATTTTTATCTTTTAGAAACTCATCTTTAAATCTATGAATATAGTGAATGGTATCATCTACTCCTATACCTATGCTGATAGAAGCGATAGTTATCGTCATGACATCAAGAGGAATATCAAAATATCCCATGATAGCGAAGATTGCACCTATTGGGATGATATTTGATACTATAGCTATGGTTGCAACTTTAAGTGATTTAAAAAGGGCTAAAAACATTAAAAAGAGTATAAGTACAACTGCACCGAGAGTTGCAATTTGAGATTTAAAGAGTGATTGAAGCATGTTGTTATAGAGTATCATAAGGTTGGATAGTCTAAATTCAACATTGTCATTTTTTAATATTTGAGTCAAATCTTTGTTGATTTTTTGTATAAGTTCATTTCTTCTAAGATTTGGATTTGAATCTATTACTCTTGTTGCAAATCTTAGCTGATTTGCTTCTATATTTACATAAGGGTCGAGTATGATACTTCTGAATTTCTTAGGTAACTCTTTGTATAAAATTGCCAACTCAAAAGGACCTAGTTCTTTGTTGTGATTTAGTTTTTTGGTAATCTCCAAAATTGTTCCGAAAGATTGTATATTTCCTATCTCTTTTATAGATTTAAGATAATTATGGACTTTTTTGATGATATCTATTTTTTTGGCACTGAACCAATACTCTTTGTTATTGGCATTTTCTTCAAACTCTTCATCAAAATCCGAAAATTCATCTTCAGTATCTGTAGTGTTGGAGGAGTATTTTTCTTCTTTAAAAGTGACTATAACATCAAGAGGAGTTGTGCCTCCCAGTTTTTTATCTATTACTTCCATACCTTTGTAGATTTCCGTAGATTTTTTGAAATAGTTTATAAAGCTGTTTTCAACTTTTAATTTTAAAGCACCTATACTAGATAGTAAAACAACCAATAAAGAAGTTATCATGATAGTTCTTTTGTGCCTTAAAACTGTTTGGGCTATAGTCTGCATAATAGTTGAATTTCCCTCTTTTTTCTTTACATGTAAAGTTTTTGGGAAGAACATCATAATAGCGGGAAAGAGGATAAATGATACTGCCAAAGAGGTAGCTACTCCTATACTCATCATATATCCCAGATTTATTACAGGTTTGATGTTTGATAAAACCAAAGAACCAAATCCGGCAATAGTAGTAATGATGGCAAAAAAGGATGGTTTGGCTTTTGAGTATATAGTTTGGGCTAGGAGTTCTTTTTGGCAAAGATTTGGAGAGTTTGAAGAGAGCTCTTTGTATCTGACTATAAGGTGTAAAATTATAGAGATGGTTATTATTAGCTGTAAGGAGACATAATTTGACGATATTACGGTTATATCCCAACCGAATAGTCCAAAAAATCCTGTGGTAATGACAAGTGATACGACAGATACTATTATAGGAATAATGACAAATTCAACTCTTTTGAAGATAAATAAAAGCGAGCCAATAAGTAGTAAAATCAAGATAGAACCGAAGATTTTTAAATCACTTTTTATAAAGTTTATCATATCGTCAGCTATCATATTGACTCCGCCTAAAAACATCTTTGCTCTATTCTTGTATTTGGAAATGATATTTCTTATTTCTATTAAATTTTGATGTTGCAACTCTCTTTGTTGGTCTTTATAGCGTTTAAATTCTTCATTTAGCTCTTTTAATTCTTGGTATTTATGTTCTTTTTTTAACTCCTTTTTTTTATTTATATACCATAAGTATTTTGTATCGTCTTTTAGATAGATTAGTATTGCAGTAGTTTTAAAGTCACTGCTAACCAGATTGCTTTTGTAGAGTGGATTGGTTAAGAACTCTTCTTTGGCGAGTTTTTTATCTACACTTTTATCTAACAGTGTAGGGATTTTTTGAAGTAGATCTTTTACCGGTTTGGGTGGGCTTTGCAATAGGGGTACATTTATAATAGACAAAACAGATGATGTTGTATTTAACTCTTTGAACTCATCTGTTATGGACTTCAAAGTATCAAGGGATTCTTCTGAGAGTAGCTCCTTTTTGGGCGAAAAAGTAACTACTAAAAAATTTGGAGTATAGTATCTTTTAGAAATCTCTCTTGTAAAAGCCAAATCTTTGTCATCATCCAAAAGCAGTGTATCGGCTGAAGCATCTATACTTACTTTTGTAGCAAAAATACCAAAAATAGCAGTTATGATGAGAAAAAAAGCAAGAATACTTTTTGGATATTTTAATATAAAACTATTATACAGTTTTTCAAACATACTATTTATCAAGTGATTTTAAGAGTCCGTCAAAACCCTCTTTTTGTAATATATCATGAAATTGTGAGCGGTAGGTTTGGATGATACTTACACCCAAAACATCGACATCATAGATATACCATTCACCTTTTTTGGTTCTATAAAATTTATAGGTTACATCATATTTGTCTTTTTTCCCTTTTAGCTCTGTTAGAAGATGTATTCTGTTTGCTTTTGGTTTTTTTAGTGATTTTATTATGACTATTTCGTCATTGTACGCATCCAGTTTGCTTATATATGATTTTTTAAGTTTGGTTGTAAATTTTTCTACAAGTGCTTTTCTCTGTTCATTGTTTAAAGTTTTCCACTCTTTACTTCCGATAGCAAGTCTGCTCATAAGGGTGTAGTTGAAAATAGGGTCAAAGATTTCAAATATCTTTTTACTTACAGTCTCTTTGTCATATTTCTTAGCTTTTAACATTTGTGTTACCAGATTTATGTTTTTAGACATAAAACTCTCTATTTCATTCTCTTGTAACGCAAAAAGATTGATTGTTATTAGAAGCGAGATAAAAATCTTTAGCATACTATTCCTTTATAAGTTTTTCTCTTCTTTGTTCATATACATCTCTTATAAAAGGGTATAACTCTATAGCATCTTTTTTCAACTCTTCATATTCTCTTACATGTAAAGATGTGTAGTTTACCGTCTTTAAACTGTTTGCAAATATAAATTCTCCTCTATCTTCTAAATAGTTTATAGGGTTTGCAAATGAATCGGCAAACAAGCCTATACTATCTCTGATATTAGATTCTCCAAGTAGAGGCCAAACTATAGGAAAACCGCTTTTTACACCATAATAACCCAATGTCTGTCCAAAATCTTCATCATGCAAAGGTAGAGAGTTTTTACTTGCCAAATCAAAAAATCCGCCGATACCAAAAGTTGAATTTAGAACAAATCTATTTACCTCTTCAAAAGAGTTTTTAAGTTTGAATTGCAACAGATTGTTGATAAATCTGACTGGAAACATAAGATTGGTAAAGAAATTTTCTATACTTTTTCTGACAGGTTTGGGAGCTATAAGGTTGTATCCTGTTGAGATTGGTTTTAAAACTTTTAAAATAATTTTGTCATTTACATTTGTCATAAATTTGTTGTATTTGTAAAGAGGATCATAAATCTCTTTAGTATTTGCCGAAAACTCATCTTCAAAATCATCAGAAACAGCAGAAGATACGGATACAAATGTGATAAAAAATAAAACTAAAAAAATATTACGCATAATACAACCTGAAAATGAAACTATAATATTATACTATATTTTTGGTTAAAATTAAATTGAAAGAAATGGTGGAGTTGTCCGGAATCGAACCGGAGTCCAAAAACAGCCACTTTTGACCTCTACATGCTTAGATATGATTGTTAAATTTAACTCCTACTTCGCACAATCAACAAAGCTTAGTAAAAGCGAGTCTCTTAACTTCGCTCCAGACCGAGACAAACCTAGAGTATATCTATCTGTTTATGATACTTCCAAAATCTTCCTAGATAGAATCAGAAGAGGAAGCAGTCCAATAGTTTGTTAAACTCTACGCTACTGCGAGAGCTGGACGATAGTTACTGTTGTTAGCAGTTATTTGTTTGAAGGTTGTGTAACGCAAGACCTTCACTTGCGACATGCAGTCAAAAGCTGATACTGTTCTTGTCGAAGCCATATCAACCCCATAATTGTAGGGCTGAAATTGTATCACATGTTTGATAACTAGTCAAGTGACTCTTTTATGATTGGAGAGTTTTTTGACAGAAAGAGAGACTTATATGCTCTTTGTAGAAAAGTTTTCATATCTTCTTCTGCTATATATGTTCCCAGCCCGAAACTGCTTTCTATAGATATATCCAAGATTCCTATTTTTAGGCTTTCTTGCAGATTGTAGGCTATATGAACAGCTTCTTGATGTGTTGTTGAAGGAAGTATAATTAGAAATTCCTTGGCAGACCATCTTCCCACAGTATCATCTATTCGTTTGTATTTTAGTAGAAAAGAAGAAAGTTTTTTAAGTATGATATCTCCTTCAAAATAGCCTTGAAAATTGTTGATATATTGCAGGTTTTCTATTTTGAAAAGTATGATTGACAACGGAGATTTCCTTTTTTTTGCTTCTTCCATATGACTGAAGAGTATATTTTCCAGTTTGGATCTGTTATACAGTTTGGTGATATTGTCTGTATTGATGAGAGTATTTATGATTTTTGTTGTTTCCTGTAAACTTTTGCCTATCTCGTTAATCTCATCTTTATATTCCCATCTTTGTTCATTTTCAAAATTGTTGTTTTTGATACTTTTCATCATATTTTGCAATCTTTTGATAGGCAGAAAAATTTTTAGATAATAGACACCATAAAGAAGTATGAGTATAAGGAAAAACTGAAATATAAAAAGAGAGATGTTTTGGTATAGGTAGTTATTGAATTTTTCTTTTAATCTGTTTCTTGAAAAAGTTATAACAGTTTTTCCGATAATTTTTTTATCTTTGTATATAGAACATGATTTTTTATATATATCACCTTTTAATCTGTTTGGAAAGATCTTATAAAACAGAGTTTTGTTGTTTTTTATATCAATTATTTTTATTTGTGCTATATTTTCGTATTCTAGTACAGGAGAGAGAGTTTCTCCTGCCTTTTCAAGAGAGCTTTTTGATAGCTGAAGTTCAAGATTTTTGCAGATATAGCGTAAAATTCTCTCTTCATGTTTATCATTTTCCTGCTTTTCTCTACTGTATTGTTTCTCTATTATCATATAATATGAAACTCCAAGAGTTGTCAGCAAAGTTACAAAGATTGACAAGGCAAGTATTTTGTCTATTTTTGTATCAAAAAAAAGCTTTGAAATTCTGTTTTTAAATTTGTTCATAATATATATTATGATAAATTAGATAAAAAGTTAATAACTGCAATTAAAAACTGATGTTACGCACCATATGATATGCATAGTGACTTTAGTGATGCTTTAGTG
>CAYRRJ010000117.1:0-5203 GCA_964426645.1 uncultured Campylobacterales bacterium
GACCATTTTTCAAATCATTATTATAGAAAAAGAGTGCATCACTAAGTCTTGCTCTTAAAACTTTTTCATTCCCTTTCACAATCAAAGAGTAATCATCACATATGGCATTTGAAACTACCACAAATCTGTTTGTTAAAATACCATCTTTAAATACCGGAAAATATCTTTGATGCTCTTTCATAGAGGTAATGATAACCTCCGGAGGCAGTTTTAAAAACTCTTCGTCAAAACTCCCCAAAAGTGCTTTTGGATATTCTGTTATAGCTACGACTTCAGCCAAAAGCTCACTATCCACTTCAATATCTACAGAGTTATCACTCTCTATTTTTCTAAAATCATTGACTATTATTTCTTCTCTATCTCTCCAAGAGAGTACAACGCCACTGTTTTTGACTTTATCAAAATACTCGTTATAAGAGGTATATGAAAATGGCTTGTAAGAGATGTGTCTGTGAGGATATGATATATTTGAACTTTTAACTCCAAAAGATTCAAACTCTATAACCTCATCTCCAAAAATCGCCCCTATCCATCTTACAGGTCTTATAAAACTCTCTTTGTTGGAACCCCATCTCATGGATTTACCAAAATTCAAACTCTTTAGAAATTCATCTACTATCTGAGGTATAAGCTCTTTTGAATCTTTACCTTTTATAACTTTTTTATAATATAAAACTTCCCTGTTTCCCTTTTTGGTTTTAGAGATTTTATCTATATCAACACCACATTTTTTGGCAAATCCAAGTGCCGCCTGAGTCGGTTTTCCATCTTTGTAGGCTATATCAAGAGGTGCTCCGAAAAGATCTTCTTCTTTATCCTTTTGACAAGCAGGAAAACTTTTATGAGCCAAAACCAATCGTCTTGGAGTATAATTAAAATCAAATTCACTTTCAAGTGAATATTTTTCTAAAATAGCATTATATTTTTTTTCTATATTTGGCAACTCTTTCAAAAAAGGAATAGCAGGTAACTCCTCCACTCCTATTTCAATCAAAAGCTCTTTATTCATCTAAAAACCTTTATATGTAATGAATCGGATTTTATCTAAATTGTGCTTTTATGTAGCTAAGATGCTACTAGCATTTCATATTTAAAAACAGTTTTTCAAACTCTTTTGCAGGCACAGGTTTGGAACATAGATATCCCTGATACATATCACAACCTATTTGTACAAGATATTCTAGTTGCTCTTTTGTTTCAACACCTTCTGCCACAACTTGAAAATCCAGAGATTCGGCAATTTCAACAATCATATTTACAAAAGGCTTATTTTTACCATCAGTAAGGATATCATCTATAAAGCTTTTGTCTATCTTGATAGTATCAAAAGGTATGTTTTTCAGGTATGACAAAGAGGAGTAACCTGTACCGAAATCATCCAAAGAGAGAGTCAATCCCATCTCTTTTATTTTGTTTATTTTGTGCAAATTGTTGTCAAAATTATCTATAAATGCTGATTCGGTAAGTTCTATATCAAGTTTTGACTCTCCTATATTTTTAATTCTGTTTGACAAAATATCTATAAAATCAGAACTTCTAAACTGCTTTGCAGATACATTTATAGATACCTTTATATTTTTCAAAGGTGTATTTTCCCACTTTCTAATCTGTCTTACAGCTTCGTTTATAACCCACTCCCCAATCATGATGATAAATCCACTCTCTTCTGCTATAGGGATAAATTTAAAAGGAGGAATTACTCCTTTTTTAGGATGATTAAGTCTTATCAAAGCTTCCGCTCCAACTATCTTTTTACTTCTTACATCAACTTTCGGTTGATAATATAGTTCAAACCAGTTTTCCTCCATAGCAGTTTTAAGCATGTTTTGTATAGACATTTTTTCTTCTATAATTCTATTTAAATCCTCTGTAAAAAAATGAAAATTATTTTTTCCAAGCTCTTTTGCTTTATACATTGCAATATCAGAATTTTTCAGTAAAACTTCCACATTTTCTCCATCTCTTGGATATACAGTGATCCCCATACTTGCTGTTATGTTACATTTTACATCCCCGACCATCATACTTTTGGACAACTCTTTTCTGACTCTGTTAGCAATCTCTGTAGATATAAATTCATCAGCCGTATCAGGAAGTACTATAACAAACTCATCTCCTCCTATCCTGGCAACTATGTCATTTTCTCTTACGACATTTAATAAAATATTTGAAACTTTTTTTAAAACTTCATCTCCAAAACTGTGTCCCAAAGTATCATTTATATCTTTGAAATTATCCAAATCTATGAAAATAATGGTAAAACTCTTATTGTATCTGGAATTTGAAGATATTAACCACTTCAACTTGTCTATCAGGCTCAACCGGTTATATAATCCGCTCAAAGTATCCTGAGTAGAAAGCTTATACAATTCCTGCTGTTCTTTTTTCAACCTTTCAAAAGTAACAGACAGAGAGTATCTTATACTTTCAAACTCTTTTATAAAAAAACTTCTGGGAACTTCTCTACTGTAATACGCATACTGTCTCAATTTTTCCAAAGGAACGATAACAATTTTGCTATTTATTTTCCAAAACAGAATAAAAAATAAAACACCAAAAACTATAAAAAATATCAACAGCCTGTTGGTATATGAATCTAATAAAGATACTATATATTTCTCATTTATAACTACAAAACCTTTATATTTTAAAGGTTTTATTCCTCTATAGACTTTTATGTCAAAAAAATAACAGTGATGTCTGAAAATACCTTTCTCTTTGATTTTAAGCAAAGGAACACATTTTCTTTCATCCAAATTATAATCTCTTGATGTAGAATATAGAAATTTGTTTTTATCATCTGACAAAAGTATATTTTGTATAAGCTCACTAGATGAAGCTACGGTATCCAAATGTGATTTGATGGTATTTATGCTGTTTTTATGTAGATTCTTGTTCAAATAGTGTCTTAGATTTAACATGTATGTCTGTATATTTTCTCTAAGAAGTTTTTCTACTGTCATACTGCTGTTTTTATAAAAATATATAAATCCAAAACATGACATTAAAAGGATAATAACCATAATAGCAATTATAAAACTCTTTATGGAAACTGTTTTCATTGTATGATATACTCCTTTTTATACCCCAGTTTGTCTATCTTATCCAACAACTCCTCTTCAGGATTGTTTATCCATTTTATACTTTTCAAAGAGTTGACATACTCTCTGTAAGATATATCATTTAAATATCTTTTTATTAATTTATAAGAACCTTTTTTATCGCCTTCAATCTCTATAATGGACTGGTCTATTATCTTTTTAAACTTCTCTAATCTGGAAATATTTATGTTTAAAAACTCTTTTGTCGTACACAAAGCATCTATAACAACAATATCATCCAAATCTCTAGTAGAGGCAATCTCATGAAATCCTCTTTTTAAATAAAAATTATTGTATGGGGCATATGTAGCCAAAATTATAGGTTTTGACAAGTCATAGTCTTCACTCTGTAATTGAGCCTGATCTCCGTTTATAAAAACAAACTTCTTTTTATCCATATGATTTATATTTGTAAATGTTTCTATCATTTCTCTATTTATAGAATCTACTTCCAAATAAACATAAATTTTGTCACTTTTTTTCAATTCTTCAATGGTTTTGTTCGAAAGTATCATATCACCACCGTTTGACTTGTCAAGCAGTATAACAGGAACCAGCGTCTTAAACATTTGTTTCAAAGTATAATACTCATGCTGTGTAGTAGTAACCATATCAGCTTTGCCTACACTGTATATTTCCGAAGCTTCACCCAGTGAAACAGCCGTAACAAGTTTTATATTCAAATCTTTTAAATAATTTTTTTCTTTGGCATAAAAGAGAGGAGCATAACCTATCCACGAATTTGTAACAACTGTAATTCTCTCCTTTTCTTTATCACCACAACCAACAACCAAAAAGAAAACAGACAATATAATAAACAAATTTTTCATTTAATCTCCTATCCCTAGATTGTATCTATTTATTATTAAATAGAAAATTAAATATATTATTTCCTCTTATTCTCCTTTTCCTGAATCTGCCTGTAAAAACCTATCATCATAACAGTTAAGAATATAACAAATCCCGTCATCATAACGATATCTATAAAACTCTTCATCCTTCTCCCCTGTCATCATGATTAGTGTATAAATCAACATTTATAATATTTTCAATCACTATAATACCTTAAAATTCTACAGAGTTTTATCTCCACACTTCTCTTGTATTTGCCTATCTCTTTAACCAAGATATCATATTTCTTACCTTTTTCAAACTTATAATCAGGTAGATATATCTTTATCTTATCACTTCCGTCACCTATTAGAACACTATACTTATCGACTCTGAGCACTTCAACTCTCTTTAGAACAACAGGCAAAAGATCATTTATCATTTTTTTCAGATATCTTATATCAACTACTTTTTCCAACTTCCTTTTATCGTATGGTTTTGTCTGAAAAACAGCATAAACCGGAAGATGATCCGAATATCCCTTTCCTATATGTTTACCTTTTTTTGATATTTCCCATCTTTTAGGAAAGCCATACTTATCAACAAGATATTTCGGTTTAAAAACTCCAAAACTTTTAAGCTTATACTCTATTTTTTTATTATCAAACATATTTTTTGTGACTATAATATGATCAAGTGCGTTTCTAATCCTTCCATAAACATAAGTATATCTTCTGTTTGGAGGAACTTCATACCAAAGATTATATAAATCATCTTCAAATTTTCCAGCCTGAAGAAGTTGAGTGATACTTTTGCCCCAATCATCTTTTCTAACCTTGTAAGGAGCATTTAAATCTCCTAAGATTATACTCTCCTCATCAAGTTTCAAATCTTTTCTTATAGCAACTGCAAATTTGGCTCTTGCTTCAAAACCATTTTTGAAAGACGGCCAGTGATTCACATAAAGAGTCAATTTCTGATGATCAAAAAATAGCTTTATAACACCTATATCCCTATAAAAATTTTTTACATGTAAAGAGTATTTATTAGATATTTGATATCTGGAAAAAACAACGCTTCCTACACTACTGCCTTTTTTAAAAAATGTATATATATATGGATAACTTTTATCTTCTAAAGCTCTATTCAAAACTCTTGCAGCATTTAAGTTTTCTACCTCTTCCAAAGCTATAATATCAGCATCTATATCTCTTATAACTTTTGCTATATTACGAACTTTTGTCAGAAAAACTTTCTTAGTCCATCCTGAT
>CAYRRJ010000118.1:0-5159 GCA_964426645.1 uncultured Campylobacterales bacterium
AGCTATATTTGCAGGTGCTGATATCATAGGTATAAATCATAGAAATTTGGAAACTTTTGAGATGGATATGGAGCTTTGTCACAAATTGGTACCTCTTATTCCAAATGGTAAGATTATAGTTGCTGAGAGTGGTCTTGGTGATAAAGATATCATAGTTGAATTAAATAGGATTGGAGTGGATGCTTTTTTGATAGGTGAGCATTTTATGAGAGAAGATGATATCTCAAAGAGATTAAAAGAGTTCAAAAAGGTTGATTGATGGATTACCTGTATGCACCGTGGAGAAGAGAGTATATAACGACAAAAGTAGAGGGTTGTGTTTTTTGTGCTATATCCAAAACTCCTGAAAAAGATGAAGAACATCATGTACTTTACCGGGATGAGAAGTGTTTTGTTGTTATGAACAGATATCCTTATACGGCAGGGCATATTATGGTTATTCCACATTTCCATACAGATTCCATAGATAAGTTGGAGAGCGAAACTTGGTTACATGTAAGCAAAGTGGTGAGATGTTGTGTAAAATTGTTAAAAGATGAATTTAGAGCTGATGGTGTAAATCTTGGCATGAACCTTGGTAAAGGTGCAGGGGCTGGGATAGCAGAGCATATACATTACCATATAATTCCAAGGTGGATAGGAGATACCAACTTCATAACGACTATCGCCAATACAAGAGTCTTTTCTACGGATTTTGATAATATCTATAAAAGATTGAAAGACAAAATGGATAAGTATATTATAGTTTAATTATGAATTTTTCTTTAGGCAAAATAAACTTTATCAATATAATAATAACAGCTCTTATTATTATATTGATATCAGGGTATATGTATTTTGCCAAGCAACATGAGTATTTTAAACTTCAGGCCAAAAATATAGAGTCAAAATATATAAGCTCGAAAAAAGAGTTTATAAAGACAAATGTTAATATTTACATAAACAGATTTAAGGATATAATCAAAAAAAACTATGAACTTGTTGATAGGGAATTTGATATCGAACTTGATAATATTTCTTTTCTTTACAGGTTTTTAAAGAATCAGAAAAAATTTATAGAACTGTTGCAGGATTATACTCTTTATGATAAAAAAGAGTATATAGCGTTGATAGATGTTGGTTTGGAAAAGGTTTTGTATCAGTCTGACAATAGAGAGTTTTTTGAAAAAAATCTTTACCCCGAAATTATAAATCAGATAAAAAATAACAATTACAGTTTTTTTATAAAATCTAGAAAAATAAAAATCAAATATTTGGACAAAAATCTTTATATTGTTTTATACAAAAACAGAGAGTTGATTGATTTGAAGGCAAAAAAAGAGATTTTTTCTATCATAGACAAAGAAAGATTTGGAAAAAACGGAGAGTATTATATCTGGATACATTCACTCAAAGGTTATATGGTACATCATCCTATCATCAAAAGTTTAAACTATAAAAAAATGACAGGATACCAAAGTAGTGACGGACAGTTTTATTTTAAAGAGATGAATGAATTGGTAAAAAAGCAAAAAGAGGGATTTTTAGAGTATAAATGGCATTTTCCAACTTCAAAATACAGTGAAGAAAAAAAGATATCTTTTGTAAAAAATTTTGATTACTGGGATTGGGTTGTTGGTTCCGGATATTATTTAAGGGATATTGGCCTATTTATAAAAAACGAACAGAAGAATTTTAAAGATAAAATGTTCAGAGATATATATACATTTTCTGCAGTATTGAGTTTTATATTTATCCTTATTTTCATTTTGGCTTATATTTTATATAAGAAAATTGAGCATATAGAAAATCAAAAAGGACAAAACATAGCTCTTTTGGAGCAGTATAAACTGATTTTGAATCACAGTGCCATAGTTGCAAAAGCTTCAAAAGAAGGAAATCTGCTTTTTATCAATAAATATTTTACAAAGATAAGCGGATTTGAGAACAGTGATATCTTGAACAAGCATTATGAGGATATCATACATGACAGTATGTCCAAAGACTCACTGCAGGAAATGCTGGAGGATTTGAGAAGTGGAAAGATATGGAGTGGTATTTTGTTTTCCAGATATAAGTGGGGAGATAATATTTTGTTTATACAAGCTTCTATAATGCCTCTTAAAGATGAAAATGGTGAAATCCTCGAATATATCATGGCAGGACAAGATATCAGTGATGTTGTAAACGAGAGTAACAAAATAGATAATATAAAAATGGTAGATAGTTTGACAGGACTTGATAGCAGGCTGAAGCTTTTGGAAGATTTGGAGAAAGAAGGAGAAAAATCTTTAGCTATTTTGGATGTTTTGAATTTTTCTGATATCAATAAAATTTTTGGTGAAAATATCGGTGATTTGGTTATTAAAGAGGTTGCAAAAGAGATTTTTGAATTTGCTAATTTGAGAGATATCCATGTTTATCGTATGTGTGCGGATGTTTTTTCTCTTTTGGATGTAAATCATTCCTACAATGAGTTTATTATGATAATAAATGATTTGCAGTCTTATCTGAATTCATTTGGATTTTTTAACAACAAAGTAAAGTTGAATTTTGCTATAGGTCTTTCCAATGAAAACCGTATGATTCTCTCAAGTGCGTATATAGCTTTGAAAGAGGCAAAAAGCAGTGAAAAGAGTTTGGTTTTATACAATATAGAAAATTCTGTTGTAGATAAATATAAAAATAAGATTTTATATGTGGATAAAATCATCTCTGCAGTTAACAATGGAAAGATAATAACTGTTTATGAAAAAATATATTCTCTCAAACAAGAGAGTCATAATTATGAGCTTTTAATCAAACTCTTAAGCGAAGATAATTCCAAGGTTGGATTGGAGAGATTTTTACCTATTATTAAAAAAACAAATCTTTATGAACAGATTTTAAAAATAGCTATAGATAATGCTATAAAAGAGTGCAGACAAAATAAAAAATACAAAATTTTCATCAATCTTTTTTTGGATGATTTATATGATGAAAATATTGTAAACACTTTGGTAGAAAAGGTAAAAACCGAAAATATATCAAATCAAATTGTTTTGGAAATTTCTGATTTGCTGGATATTGACTATTTTAAAAATGCTTTTGTGGTTTTGGAGAATTTTTCAAAATACGGAATTGATATCGCTCTGGATAATTTCGGGTCCAAAAAATTTGATTTGGAGTGTCTGGACAAATTTAAATTGAGTTATATCAAAATTGACGGGTACCTTTCCTCAAATTTGCATATCAAATCAAGAAGAAAGATGTTTAATGATATCATCTCCTATTGTAGAAAAAGAGATATAAAGACAATTGCTCTTGGAGTAAATTCAAAAAATATTTTTGATGATGTGACTGCTTTGGGAGCTGATTATGTACAGGGAAGCTATATTATAAATTTAAGAGAGTATAAATGTTAAAAGAGATAAATTTGGATGATTTTTTGGATGATTTTAAAGATTTTGATTTGCTTATAGATGCAAGAAGTCCCGAAGAGTTTATACATTCAAAGATACCCGGGGCTATAAATCTATATGCTTTAAACGATGATGAGCATAAAGAAGTGGGTACCATATACAAGCAGAAAAATAAAAGTGAAGCCAAACTTTTAGGTGCTAAATATATCTGTTTAAATGCAGCAAAGCATATAGATACATTGAGCAAAAGAGTCAAAATAGGTTCCAAAATAGCTATATACTGTGCTAGAGGAGGGTTAAGGTCCTCTTCTTTAGCTACTATATTTTCAAATATAGGTTATCGTGTATATAAACTTGATAAAGGATATAAAGGGTTTAGAAGCAGAGTTGTGTCATATCTTGAAAACTTTCCTCATAAAAATTTTGTTGTTTTGGGTGGAAATACTGGATGTGGTAAAACAGAGCTTATCAAAGAGTTGGAAAATTCCATAGATTTGGAAGGATTGGCAAATCATCTGGGTTCTACCTTTGGGCAGGTCAAAGGAGAACAGCCTTCCCAGAAGGAGTTTCAAAACAGACTGTTTTTTAAGCTTTTAAATCTTGATTTGAATAAACCTGTATTTATAGAAGGAGAGAGCAAAAAAATCGGTTCTGTCATACTTCCTGACTTGTTGTATCGAAGGATGGGAGAGGGAAAAAGAGTAGAGATTACAGCCCCTCTTCAAGACAGAGTAAAGAGAATTCTAAAAGATTATGAGAGTGTGGATGATGACTACTTTTACTACTGTATGGAGAGAATCACACCTTATATAAAAAAAGAGATAAAAGAGAGAGTAATAGATGCCTATGAAAGTAAAGACTTGGCCAAAGTGGCAGAGTTACTTCTTGTTGGCTATTATGACAATGTATATAAAAAACCTGTTAAAATAGACTATACTATTGAAAACAGAAATATAAAAGATGTGATTTCGAGGTTAAATAATCTTGCAGTAAGATTATAAAAAGTACGATATGGTGCTATTGTAAAGGATTTTATATGTTAAAAAAAATATTTGGTTTTTCAAAAAAAAGGGATTTGTCAAAACTTTTAGAGTGGGTAAATAGATACAATCGTGAAAATATTTATCAAGAGATTCATCTTGACAAGATAGAGTGGCTTCATATAGGAGGAGATTTTAATCTGACATCTATACCGCAAGATATAGAATATATGCAAAACTTAAAAGAGCTTAGTTTTGATAAAAACTCCATAAGTGAGATACCTTCTTCTGTTGGAAGACTAAAAAATCTAAAAATATTGATCTTTAAAGATATGCCTTTAAAAAGTGTACCAAAAGAGATATTTGAATTGGAAAATTTAGAGTATCTTGTTTTTGGAAGAACTGATTTGGAAACTTTGCCGGAAGAGATAGGAAAATTGAAAAAATTAAAATATCTAAATCTTTACTCTTCGAAGTTTAAAACTTTGCCAAAAGAGTTATGTAAGTGCAAAAATTTGGAAGCTTTAAATCTGTTTGGGAGTGCTGTTGAGAGTTTGCCTGAGTGTCTTGCCGGATTGGATAAATTAACCACCATAGAGATTGAAGCTTCGGCCTTAAAGAAACTACCTGAGTTTTTTGATAGTTCTAAAATAACAAATGAGATAAATTTCTTTTTTGATATAAAATCCATCAACGGCGAAATGTTACCTTGAATAGAGAATTTTTGTGGCAGAATTGATAAAAAAGATAGAAGTTCTTTTTGATTTGGATAGATACGAAGAGGTTTTAAAGCTGGGAT
>CAYRRJ010000119.1:0-5146 GCA_964426645.1 uncultured Campylobacterales bacterium
GCTTTGTATCTGTCGGTGATAGAGTTATGTATATTAAAGATAATAAACCTATTTTTGGAACTGTTAGAAATATTGTTACAGAAGACGATACTGAGTATTGCCATATTGTTCCGAGCTTATCCAAGCAAGACTTCAATATAAATGGCATAGCCGTTGCAGTTGAGATTGAAGATGTTATCAGCATCTATGACTTTTTAGAGGAGGTGTAAAATGCACACTATGACTATTATTGAAAATGGTGCGATCCATTCGGTTTTTGTTTTTTCAAATGAGGAAGAAGCTGTAAGTGCGGCACTTACTGAGGCAGGTTTGGCATATAATGAAAATTTTGCAGACCTTAGAGAACTAGAGGAATTTATTCAAAATGAATGTCCTTATACGACATTTGAAGTAAATGAAGTCAAGAACTATTATGAAGAGAGAAAATATAGATTTTCTTATAAAAATGTTTATATGGATTACGACAAACTTCAAGATTTTTTGAAAAAAGATGGTTTTTCCGAACTTTTTGATATTGACGAAGAGGAGTTTTGTTCTTATTTTAGTGAATATAGCTTAATCAGCGAAACAAAACCAGAGATTATCCTTGAGATCGAGAAACTAAAAGAGAATAATTTTAAAATCAAGTATTTTTGCAGTTATCGGGATGGAGAGATAGAGAAGGATATTTTTGCACATAGTGCACTTGATGCTTCCGAAAAAGCTTGTGAATGGAATCATCATCCAGATTTTTGGGAAGTGACTCTTTCTGAACCTGTATATTAATTCTACAATATTTTCTATGTAAGCAAGGGCATTATGCCCAAGCTTTAAAAATCTTCAAAACATTAAATAAATTAATAAATATATTTGCTTTTTCTATATAGATATGCTATAATAATATTATCTAAAGAAAAAGGAAACAAGACGATGTTGGAGATCAAAAACATTAAATGGAAAACAGTAACAGCGGACGAGATGACAATGAGCAGTGGAATGGGTTCAGAGATGGGATTGATTTCTGATAATATCATCCATTTTGACCTGCATTGGAACAATGGCTCAAAAAATAGTATTTTTTATGATGCAGAAACAGATGAGTTTGCATTTTTACCATCTAGCGACAGCAAAGCAGACGGCTTGCTTTATGATTTTGGTGCGATTGTCTCACAACATCGCAATCATTTTAAAACAGCAGATTCTTTTATTAAGCACATTGATTCTCTTGTCGAAGACGATGCATTTTTTATTTCGGAGGTGTAGGATGGGCGAAAAAAAAGTAAATATTAACAATTTAAAAGTTGCAAATCGCAATGAAATCCAAGAAGATTGTAATATCACACTTGAAGATTTCGATGGCTTTCCGGCTGTTGTCTCGATTGACAATGGTGTTGTTCTTTTAAGCTATGACCTGTCGTGCAATGAAGAAAAGGAGAAATTGGAGGATAGTTTTAAAAAATGTCTATCCAAATATCCTCACTTCTCTAGTCACATCGAGTTTTTAGATGATGAGAGCGGTGAAGATGAAATCTGGATTGTTGCGAATGTGTATGTTGAATATACGCCAGAGTCAAATATCGATGAAATCAAAGATTTTATAAAATCATTATAGGGAGCAATTATGTATATTAGTAATTTTAGTGGAAAAGTTGTCTGTTTTGATTGCGGAACTACGCAAAAAGTTAAAAATAAGACCGTAGAGAGTGTGATGTTCGGCGGAGTGACCTTTACTGTTAGTGTAGATGGCAAAAATGCTGTTTGCCCTAATTGCAACAGAAAAGATAGTACGAAGCTTTTCGGGCTTGATTACATTGCTTTTGCGAATAACGAAGGTTCTTTTTTATCTAATATCGAATACCATAAAAATAAATTAAAAAGTCTCAGTGAAGACAATTCCTCAAAAGAAAAAAGAGAGGGAGTCGAAAGAGATTTGGCTCTTGAGATAGCCTATTACAATGCTTTTAAAACAAGACAAAATATGGCGAGCGCGTAAGATGATGGCAGTAAAAAGAACGGGCGACATAGAGTTCATTGAAGTTGATGATGTTTTGCCTATGTCACAGCAAGACGATGAGGTGATAGAATATATCGCCTCTATTTGCAGAGCGGACAAATACGGACTCAATGAAAAGGGTTTTTATGAGAGAATTTGCTCATCTATAATCAATAATGGTGTTGCATTTACAGCAGATATCTATGATCTCGATGAAAAGATCGTAAAAGCAATAAAGATCAAATAAAAAAAGAGAAATACAATGCTAAATCAAACAAAGAAAGTTTTAGAGTTTTTAAAGAGCGATAGGGATAGCATTTCTTTAGAGAGTATCGATCTGGCACTTTCTGAAATTAAAAATATTGAAAAGATATCTGTAAAAGTGCCTGTCAGTGAATGTGATATAGAAAGTATATTCAAACCTGTTGTATATAATGACGAAACAGCCACTTGGAGTTTTACGTCAGACAGCGGACAGCAAGTAAGTGTAAATTTTTTAAGAGGATAGAACAATATGGGAATAGAAGCAACAGTATTTATGAAAGGAAGCCCTCTCCCAGAAGGCTTTTTGAAAATAGCTAAAGACAACGATAATGGCGTAGATTTTGCATTTGCAATTACTGATACCCCTATTTTTCTTTTTCTTGTCCTGCAAGGAGTTTCACAGAAAGAAGCAGAAGTGGTAGAGAGTGGCAGTTTTGAGATCGGTGCGACAGTTGTTGAAAAGGTACCATTTTTCACTCTTAATTACGGAAACGGTTTTGTCTTTGATTTTGCAATTGAGACAATGAAAGAACTAGATGATCCAGATATAAATGCAGTAAACATCATTTTGGTTGAAAAAAATGGATATGTCGTTGAAGCCATTCGCACCGTAGGTGTTAAACCAAAGCTCATTAAGATTATCCAAGATGGTGTAAAAGGGCTTAGTGGACATAGCGTTGATAGAGAAACGGTGTTGGATATCTACAATAAACATTCATCCCATCTTCTGCACGCAAAAGCGGATATTCAAAGATTCTCAAAATATTAAAAATCAAGCTGTTGAGGTCTAGTCCTCAACTCCCCTACTCTTGCCACCCGTTAAAACAATCTTTTTTTTGAAATATGACAAATATATTTGCTTTTTCTATATAGATATGCTATAATAATACTATCTTAAAAGAAAAAGAAAAAGGAAAAGACAGTGAGAGATGCATTTTATTACACAAAAAGAGAACTTGTTCAAATAAGAAGACTTATTTCTTATTTAAAAACAAATGAAGAGGCTAGAAAGCTTGCGGATATTACATATCTTCAAGCAGTTGATCTTATCAACAAGACCGTTTCTATAATTTCTGAAATTGGAGATTGTGAGTGCGATATAATCTCTGAAAATGTCATTACTGTTGATGATAAAGAGATAGTGATCCCAAAAGGTCTTGACTATAAGACTGAGACAAATTATCAGATTACAAAAAGAGAAAAAGAGGTCAAGACATTAATGAGATTGATCCTAGACTCTGATGACGCAAAACTAAATCAACTTGCAGAAGATGAGCTAAAAACACTTCTTGAGCTTAAAGATGAATACATTTTTACTTTATCTTGCAATCCTAAGAGTTCTTCAACAAAGAGATTTTTAGCAAAAAGCACAAACCCAGAAGAGTTTTGTCAGATCGCAAGAGGCATTAAATCTATTGTTGAGATAAAAAAAGCAGAAGCTCTTGAGAGTATTAAAAAAATTCAATCTGATTTTGCAGACGGAGAGGAAGTTGGATATCTTCTTGATGAGGTCATCAACATTTTAAAAAGAAGCAATATTGAACTTTTAAAAAAGGTAATGGATATGGACGATACAGAGTTTACGGATGAAGATTGTCTCTATACTGTTTTTGAGGCGTATGGTTTAGAAGGAGGAGAAGAGTAATGAAAAAAATTATATTGATTTTATCCCTGCTCTATGCAGGGCTGTATGGTTTTAGTTTTGATGATATTAATCATTTTGTAGAAAAATCAAAAAAATATGCAGATAACTACAAAAAGAAGTATGAAAGAGAGAAAGAGCATTATAATAAAAAAAGAGAAGTCTATGCGCCAGAAAAATCAAATTATGTAAAAGTTCTCAAAAACAGTTCTATTTTAAAAAAGCAGATTTTTCAAAAATTACAATGTGATGATGTGTATAGCAATCAAGTTGTAGATACTTGTTATTCTTACAAATATAAAGGCGCTCTGGCTGTTGCTTACGCGATCGATGGAGAGCTTGTCAATGTCGGTAATATAAAAGAGAGAGGAAGATGGCACTACAACAGAGAGATCCCTAAAATATACCGCTCAGAAAACAGTGATTATATAAGAACAGGGTATGACAAAGGACACTGCGCAAGTGATATGATGTTTGATTATTCTAAGCGTGTTTTGAACAACACTTACGACCTCAACATTAATGCCGTTCCTATGGCTGCAAAGGTAAACAGAAAGACTTGGTTGAAATCGGAAAAATATTCAAAGCGCATTGCGGTTGATCTTAAAAGTGTCAATGTTGTCGATTATATGGTTTATGACAAATATCCAAAGAGAATCGGTCGAAACAGAATAGCCGTACCAAAAGGTTTTTATAAAATACTCTATAATAAGAAAAAAGATTTTATGCGTTGCTTTTATTATGAAAATGATCTAGATGTGAATGTGTATAATGATCGCCTTAAAGATCACATCGTTGATTGTCGCAATATTTTTTAAGGAGAGCTGTTATGATCGTTCAAAATTTAAAATTTATCTGTCTTGATTGTTTGCATGAGTTTAGCTCCGATTGTAAACATATATCTATTGATGCAAAAAAAACACTTGACTTTTCTTTTTGTGTTTTGCTGTAATATTGTAATCTAAATAGGAAAGGTAAGACATGTCTAACATCATTACAACTCAAAACGATACTTTTAACCAAAATGACATCTTTGAAGATGAGGTGGAAATCAAATCTGGAGATTATTGGTTACAGAAAAACTCAACAAATGATGTTAGGCTTATATCATCTCTTAATATTATTGATGGGATACTGCACTCTGTTGTAGTTGAGCCAAATCCCAAAACAAAATGGAGTTCGACTCACTCCTGTAAAGCGGAAACCGCTTTAACGGTAGATGACTTTCTTAGACTGTATGAACCAATTAACCAAGATAAGGCAAAAGA
>CAYRRJ010000120.1:0-5146 GCA_964426645.1 uncultured Campylobacterales bacterium
TATATACCTATGAGATAGCTGAAGCCAAAGTTGTACAGGTACATAAAGTTGCAAAAGAGCATGAATATCCGCTTCGTGCTGTGATGGAGGAGGAGTGATGGTAAGTAGCGAGTTAAACCTCCTTTTTAATGAAGCTTATGAATTTGTAAAAAAGAACAGGTTTGAGTATATTACGATAGAGCATATCTTTTATATGATGTTGGAGAATGACTCCATAAAAAAAGTTCTTGATATTTGTGGTGCCGATATCGAAGGGTTAAAAAAACCCTTGGAAAAATATTTTCAAAACTACTCTCCAAAAACCGATAAAGATAGTTACACTCCTCAAGAGACTCCTGCACTAAACAGAGTTATAGAGAGTATGATGTTACATACCAAATCTTCAGGTAAAAGTGAAGCCGGGCTTTTTGAACTTCTTATCAGTATATTTCAAGAGGAAAACTCTTATGCCCTTTTTTTACTTGAGGCACAGGGGATAAGCAGACTTGATATCCTGGAAGCCGTTACGACTTTGAGTGAACCTGAAACAAAAATTGATAAAAAAGATGAGAGTTCTCTTTCCAAATACTGTATAGATCTGGTTGATTTGGCACTGAAAGAGGAGTTGGATCCCCTTATAGGAAGAGAAGAAGAGTTAAATAGAGTTATTCAAGTACTTTGCAGAAGAAAGAAAAACAATCCTGTTTTAGTAGGAGAAGCAGGTGTGGGTAAAACAGCTATAGTTGAGGGAGTAGCAAATCTGATAGCAAGGAAAGATATTCCAAAAATTTTACAGGATGCTTCTTTATATGCTTTGGATATGGGAGCATTGCTTGCCGGTACAAAGTATAGAGGAGATTTTGAAAAGAGGCTCAAAGAGATATTAAAAGAGTTGGAGTCAAAACCGAGTGCCATACTTTTTATAGATGAGATACACACTATGGTAGGGGCAGGTGCTACAAGTGGTGGCAGTATGGATTTATCCAATCTTTTAAAACCTTATCTCAGTTCTGGAAAACTGAAGTGTATAGGAGCTACTACTTATGGTGAGTTTAGAAACTTTTTTGATAAAGACAGAGCTTTAAGCAGAAGATTTGCCAAGATAGATATAGAAGAACCTAGTTTGGAAGATAGTTATAAGATTTTACTTGGTTTAAAAGAAAATTACGAATCTCATCATGGCATAAAATATCCAAATAGTGTTTTGAAAAAATCTGTCGAATTAGCTAAAAAATATATAAATGACAGATTTTTACCGGATAGTGCAATAGATTTGATAGATGAGGTAGGGGCATCTTTTCATCTTTTGAAAAAAAGAAGGAAAAGTGTGGCTTTGCAAGATATACAAAATGTTCTTTCCAAAATAGCACATATTCCAAATCAAAATATAAATCAAGATGAAAGTTTGGTTATAGAAAATCTTGAAAATGCCTTAAAATCAAGAATTTTTGGTCAAGATGAAGCTGTAGATGCACTTGTAAGAGCTATCAAAAGAGCAAAAGCCGGACTTAAACAAGAAGATACTCCTATTGGGTCATTTTTGTTTGCAGGACCCACAGGAGTGGGAAAAACAGAGGTTGCAAAAGCCTTGGCTGATGAACTTGGTGTGCATTTTGAGAGATTTGATATGAGTGAATATATGGAGAAGCATACCGTAAGCAGACTTATAGGAGCACCCCCTGGATATGTTGGATTTGAAGAGGGCGGACAGTTGACGGAAGCTATTAAAAAACATCCATATACTGTACTGCTTTTGGATGAGATAGAGAAGGCTCATAGTGACCTTTTAAATATACTTTTACAGATATTTGATGGTGCTGTTTTGACCGATAATAACGGCAATAAGAGTGATTTTAGAAATGTTATAGTGATTATGACATCAAATCTGGGTACAAAAGAGGGAGTACAGGTAGGTTTTAAAAAAGAGCTTTCAGATAAAACAGACAGAGCAATAAAAGATTTTTTCGCTCCGGAGTTTAGAAACAGGCTTGATGAGATAATTCACTTTAAACCTTTGAATATGAGAGTTATGCAAAGTATAGTTTCTAAAATGATAAATGAGCTTCAAAATCAGCTAAAAGACAAGAAAATAACTATAAATATTACACAAAAAGCAAAAGAGTATCTTGCAAAAGAGGGATATAGTAAAGAGCTTGGTGCCAGAGTTTTAAAAAGGGTTATACAGGAAAATATAAAAACACCTCTTAGTGATGAAATTCTTTTTGGTAGATTGAAAAATGGTGGAGAGATTACTATAGAGTATAAAAAAGGGAAGATAGTTTTTGAGTGAAAAGGTGTTGATTTCAAGGCTTGATGAGGATTCTTTGGATTTTCCAAATCCCAGATTTGCTCATCAAGAAGGATTACTCGCATGGGGAGGAGATTTAAGTCCAAAGAGAATTTTGAAAGCTTACAGAAGTGGAATATTTCCCTGGTTTAACGAAACAAGTCCTCCTCTTTGGTGGTCTCCTGACCCTAGAATGGTACTCTTCTTAGATGATATAAAGATAAGCAAATCCTTAAAAAAATCTTTGAAAAAATTTGAAATAAAATTTGACACAAATTTTTTACATGTAATGCAACTTTGTAAAAACAGCAGAGAAGAGAGTTGGATTAGTGATGAGTTTATCGAAGTTTTTTACTCCTTACATGTAAAGGGATTGGCTCACAGTGTTGAGAGTTACTATGATGGAGAGTTGGTAGGAGGACTTTACGGTTTGTATTTGGGTGGAGTTTTTTGTGGGGAATCTATGTTTGCTCTTAGAAGAGATGCATCAAAAGTTGCCCTGGTAGCTCTTGTAGAAAAACTAAAGAGTTTAGGAGGTGATTTTATAGATGCACAAGTGGTAACAGCTCATCTTAAAAGTATGGGTGCCAAAGAGATAAAAAGGGATGATTTTTTGGATATGCTTAAACTCTCTTTGGAAAAAGATGATAGGAAAGGTAAATGGTAGAGCAGATTGCACCTCTGTTTTTGTTTGTGCTTTTGGGATATGTTTTTAAAACTTTTAAAAAGGATATTTCAAAAGAGCTTACCGATTTTGTTATCTACTTCTCTCTACCTGCACTTGCACTATCTAAAATAAGAGTTTTGGAATTTGGTGAGATTATATATAAAGTTATAGCTGTAAGTTATCTGGCTATGGGTACGGCTTTTGTGCTTTCTTTGATAATTGGTAAAGCTTTGAGACTATCAAAGAGGGATTTGGCTACCTTTATGATGGTATCTATTTTTGGTAACACCTCTTTTGTCGGATTTTCCTATATAGAATCTCTTTATGGAGATGATAAGATAGTATATGCTTTGGTATATGACCAGATAGGTTCTTTTTTGGCTCTTTTAACAATAGGTATAGGGATTATTTCATGGGGTGGAGGCAAGAAGTTTAACTCTCTGGATCTGGCAAAGGATATATTTCTGTCTCCTCCTTTACTTGCTATATTCTTGGCACTTTTTCTAAGAGATGCAGTGTTACCAGACTATTTTGAAAATATATTGGACAAACTTCAAGCTACTTTGATACCTCTTGTGACTATAATAGTAGGTATGAAACTTGAATTGAAATCTTTAAGACTATATTTTAAAGAGAGTTTTATAGCACTGTTTGTAAAAATGTTTTTGGTTCCTTTTGTAGTGTTTTTAGTCTTGTCACCTTTTATCGATTTTTCACAAATCTGGGCAAAGGTTACACTTTTGGAAGTCGCAATGCCTCCTATGACTATGGCAGTGGTTTATTCCATAAAAGGAGGATTAAACAAAACTTTTGCCATAAATGCTTTGGCACTCGGAATAATAGTCTCTTTTTTCAGCATAATCTCCTGGAATCTGATGATAGGTTTTTAGAGATGCCCTTAAATAAAATTTTATAAAAAAAGAGTATAATTGTCCTTTTAAAAAAGGTGAGCCTTTTGGCTTTAGTTCAAACTTTTATATTTTATTTTTATTTTCACTTCTTAACAGATGGAAAACAAAAATGGAAAACAAAAGGATGGAAAACAATGCAAAACAGTTAGTTTTGCTGGAAAACAAAGAAATGGAAAACAAAAATGGAAAACAAAACTGACAACAAATCACAGTATCTTTTTACAAGTGAAGTCGTAAGTCCGGGGCATCCAGACAAGTGTGCCGATATAATAGCCGACAGTATAGTTGATGCTTTGATTATCAAAGATCCTAACTCAAGAGTAGCCAGCGAGGTTTTTGTTGCCGGAAAGCATATAATAATAGGCGGTGAGGTTAAAACTAACGCAAAGCTAAGCACAAAAGATTATGAGCAGATTGTCAAAGATGCTCTTGTAAAAATAGGGTATGACGGAAAATCAGGCTTTAGCAAAGAGCAGTGTTTGCATCCTGATGATGTTGAGATACAGGTGCTTCTAAACAGACAATCAAGTGAGATAGCTCAAGGTGTTGACCAGAAAACCGGTGAGATAGGTGCCGGAGAACAGGGTATAATGTTCGGATTTGCTACAAATGAGACTGCAGATTTTATGCCATCAGCCATAACTTATGCAAGAATGATTTGTGACAAGGTATATAATTACGCATTAAATCACAAAGAAAAACTTGGCGTAGATATAAAAACTCAGGTAACTATAGATTATGGAACAAAAGAGAATTTTGAGAGTTGTAATCCACAAAGGATTCATACCATTGTAGTTTCGGCTCCATCAGTTGAGGGGATGCCTATAGAAGAAGTAAGAGAGCTTTTAAAAGGGTTGATTGATGATACGGGTCTTCCTCCGAGATTGTATGACCCAGAAAATACAATTATTCATCTAAATCCTACAGGCAGATATGTAAATCACAGCTCATTACATGATTCCGGTCTTACCGGGAGAAAGCTGATAGTTGACAGTTTTGGTGGTTACTCTCCGATAGGGGGAGGAGCCCAGAGTTCAAAAGATTATACAAAGGTTGACAGAAGCGGTCTTTATGCTGCCAGATGGATAGCAAAAAATATAGTAGCTGCAGGACTTGCAAAAAAATGCTCGGTACAACTCTCTTATGCTATAGGTGTTGCAAAACCGGTTTCTATAAGTGTGGATACATTTGGTACCTATACTAGTGTAAATGATGATGTTTTATCTAAATTTGTAATGGAAAACTTCTCCTTGACTCCAAGATGGATAACAGAGAAATTTGGACTTGACAAGCCGGGTGAAG
>CAYRRJ010000121.1:0-5132 GCA_964426645.1 uncultured Campylobacterales bacterium
AACAGAAGGATGCACTATGAGCGATACCCTTTTAGCTTTGATTGTTTTATCACCTGCCGTAAGTGCTTTTTTGCTAGGTATATTGTATCTTTACAGTATAAGCATCAGAAAAATACCAAATATTGTTTTTACCGTACCGGCTCTTTTGTCTCCGGCTGTAAGTTTTATTTTGGGTGTTGGTTTCTTTTTGGGCTTAAATCAGGGAAAAGAGTTTTATATTTATGAACCATACAAGTGGTTAGGAGTTAACGGATATAACATATATATGGGATTTTTGGCTGACAAACTTTCTATTTTTATGGTTTTATTTGTAACTTTTATAGGGTTTTTGATACATGTTTATGCAGTAGGATATATGAAAGATGATGAGGGATACGGCAAGTTTTTTGCCTATTTCAATCTTTTCTTGGCTTCAATGCTCCTGTTGGTTTTGGGCAACAGTCCTATTATCATGTTTATAGGCTGGGAGGGGGTTGGTCTTTGCTCTTATCTTCTTATAAGTTTTTATTTTAGTGAACCTTTGAATGTAGTTGCGGGAAACAAGGCTTTTATACTTAACAGAGTAGGGGATTTTGGTTTTATTGTAGGTTTGACTACTCTCTTTTTTTATGGAGGACATTTGGGGTTTGATTATTTTTCACTTGAAGACGGAGTGAGTGTTATAGATACTTCGGTTCTTGCTTTTATAGGTATGGCTCTTTTTGTAGGTGCTATGGGAAAATCAGCTCAGATACCTCTGTATGTTTGGTTGCCGGATGCAATGGCAGGACCTACTCCGGTTTCGGCTTTGATACATGCGGCTACTATGGTAACAGCAGGTGTTTATATGGTGGCGAGGTTTCACTTTCTATACGATTTGATACCGAATGTGGGGCTTTTTATAGCTTATATAGGAGCTTTTTCGGCTCTGTTTGCCGCAATAATTGCTACTAGACAAAGTGATATAAAAAAGATACTTGCTTACTCCACTATGAGTCAGTTGGGGTATATGTTTATGGCAGTAGGACTCGGATTTTACAGTAGCGGACTTTTTCATGTTTTTACACATGCATTTTTTAAAGCACTTCTTTTTATGGGAGCAGGTGCAGTTATAATAGCACTTCATCATGAGCAGAATATTTTTAAGATGGGTGGATTAAAAAATAAATTGCCTTTGATATTTGGTGTTATGCTGATAGCAAATCTTGCGATAAGCGGGATACCTCCTTTTGCAGGTTTTTTCAGTAAAGATGAAATTTTGCTTGAAGCTTATGCCAGCGGTAACTATATATTATATGCCATAGGGCTTTTTACGGCAGGACTTACAGCTTATTATATGTTTAGACTTTTCTTTGTGGTTTTTTACGGTAAAAATTATAAAACAGACAAAGTGCACTCTTTACCGTTGAGTATGACAGCACCTCTTGTGATTTTGGCTGTCGGTGCTGCATTTGCAGGTTTTTTAGGTATGCCGGAAGTATTTCATGTGAAAAATTTTATAAAAGAGTGGTTAGAGGTCTGGGCAGGGAAACCTTTACATGTAAAGCATACGGTTGAATATACTCTTATGGGCGTGAGTGTTCTTGCAGGAATTGTCGGTATCATTACAGCATATGTAAAATTTTACAATTATGATTTTAACAAAGGTTTTGAAGCAAAAGGAGTTATATACAATAAATTCTATATAGATGAATTGTATGATTTTCTGATTGTAAGAAGAGTCAGAAATCTAAGTAGATTTATTTCCGTCTATTTGGATGACGGTATTATAGATGGTATTGTTATGGGGATATCTCATGGTTTTATCAGGATGGGTAAAATTGTCGGTGTTTATATGCAGTGTGCTAACACCAGAATTTATGCTTTTTTTATGCTTTTAGGGCTTAGTTCTTTTGCTCTTTATTTGATTTTTACATTAGGATAGGTGATGGATATAGGAATACTATCGTTTATTATATTTTTGCCGATGTTTGTTTCATTTGCTCTTTTGATACTTCCTGTTGGTGTGAAGATAACCAGAAATGTTGCTTTTGCTACTTCAATAGTTATTTTTCTGCTCTCTTTGATGATTTTTCTGGAGTTTCAACTTGAAGGTTATATGCAGTTTCGTGAGTTTCATCCGTGGATAAAGAGTTATGGTATCTACTACAGCTTGGGACTTGACGGTTTTTCACTTATGATTTTGATGTTGATTACCACGTTGATACCTCTGGCATATCTTTTTTTATGGAAGACAAAGAAACCAAAGGGGTACTGGGCTACCATGCTTCTTATACAAACAGGTGTAAGTGGGGCTTTACTCTCTCTTGATTTGATTTTGTTTTACTTTTTTTGGGAAGCTATGCTTTTACCTGTATTTATGATTATCGGGATTTACGGAAGTGGTAACAGAATTTTTACAACCTTGAAGATAACTATTTATACTATACTTGGTTCTTTGTTTATGTTTGTTTCCATACTCTATTTGGGAGTAAAGTTTTACAATGAATTTGGTGTATGGAGTTTTCAGCTTAGCGATTTGGTTCAGATTTCAACACTCAGCCCGACAGAGCAGATTTGGCTGTTTTTTGGTTTTATGATAGCTTTTGCCATTAAAATTCCTCTTTTTCCGTTTCATACCTGGCTTATGCAGACATATTCCAATTCTCCTACAGGAGGTGTTTTTATACTTTCTGCCATTATGGCAAAACTGGGAGTATATGGAATAGTGAGGTTTGTTTTGCCTCTTTTTCCAAAACAATATGTGGAATTTGCCCCTTATTTTGTGGCAATAGGTGTATTTGGACTTATATATTTTGGAATTGCTGCTATTATGCAACAAAATATAAAGAGAATGTTTGCATACTCTTCGGCTTCACATCTTGGTTTTATAACTGCCGGTATATTTTCTTTGAATGCCTATGGTATGACAGGAAGTGCATTTTTGATTGTTGCACATGCTATGGCAACCGGAGGCTTGTTTTTATTGGTAGGTAGTTTGGAGTATAACCTTGGAATAAGAACTATAATGGGACTTGGAGGTATAGCTAAAAAAGCTCCTTATTTTACTGTTGCATTTGCTTTGATGCTGCTATGTATAGTTGGGTTGCCGGGAACCAACGGTTTTGTATCTGAATTTCTGATTATACTGGGTATATTTAAATTTAACCATATTATAGGAGTAATAGCCGCATTAACAGTTTTGGTGGCTGCAAGTTTCATGTTTTGGATGTTTCAACGTGCTATACTTGTTGATACCCAAAATGATGTAAGTGCTATGAAGGATTTGGATTTGAAAGAAAAAATAGGGATATTTTCTCTGGGAGCAATTATCATAGCTATGGGTATATATCCCGATTGGTTCTTATATAAGATAGAGCCTACAATTCAACACTATTTGATTGATATATTAAAAGTTGGAGTTAATTAATGAATTTTCCTGATATTGTATATTTGTTACCTATTTTATCTGTCGGAACGGGTGCTGTTGTTTTGATGCTTGTTAGTACGGTAAAATTTTTAAGTATAAAAAAATTATCATATATAACACTGATATTTCTGTTTTTAGCTCTTATATCAAATCTGATTACTTTCGGGGATATGTACTCTTTATATCCGTATGGCAAGTTGTTTTCAAAAATGCTTATAACCGATAATTTTTCAGATTATTTTACCTCTATTATACTTTTAGGAGGAATAGTTACGGTTTTGATAGGTACTCACTATTTTGAACAGGCGGAAATGTTGCGTGGAGAACTGTTTTCTTTACTGCTTTTTAGTATATTTGGTATGTTGCTTTTGGTTATTTCTGCAGAGTTACTTACAACATTTATAGCTTTGGAGATAGCATCCATATCTTTGTATATACTTATAGGATTTCAAAAAAATGATATAAAAAGAGTTGAAAGCAGTTTCAGGTATCTGGTGCTTGGCTCACTTGCCGGAGTATTGTTTTTGCTTGGGGTGACACTTATATATGCCGGTGTAGGTTCAACACATATATTGGATATAGGCAGTTATATCAGTTCAAATTCAGATACCAACAAGATGCTTATCGTTACCGGCGGAACAATGATCCTGATAACATTTTTGTTTAAAATTGCGGCTTTTCCTTTTCAAAACTGGTCCATGGATATATATGACGGTTCACCTTTGCCTATAACCGCATTTATGGCTTCAACTTTTAAAGTTGCAATTTTTGGATTTATTTTGAGATTTGTTTTGATAGATTTTAAACTTGAAAAAGAGATATGGAACGATATACTGTTTTATATCATAATTTTTACATTACTTTATGGTAGTTTGTTGGCTATTTTTCAAAGCTCTCTTAAAAGAATGCTTGCAGCTTCAAGTATCGTTCATACAGGTTATCTTCTAATAGCTTTCGTATCAATTAGTTCTTTGGGAGAGAGTGCGGCATCATCCATAATATTTTATCTTATAGCCTATTTCCTTTCGGCTATGGGTGCTTTTGGTATGCTTTCATATATCTCTAGTGATGATCATGTCAGGATTACCTATGAGGATTTTAGAGGGTTTTCCCATATAAGACCATATATGGCTGCTATGCTTAGTATATTTATGCTATCTTTGGCAGGAATCCCATCTACGATAGGATTTATAGGTAAGTTTTATATTTTTACAGGAGCTATAGAAAGTGGTAATTATATTTTGGCGATTGCCGGTATTTTAGCTACTTTCGCGTCAGTTTATTACTATTTTAAACTTATAGCTTTGATGTACTTTTATCCAAGTCCGGAGATGAAAGGGGAGATTCCACCTCTTCACGGGATTCCTCCTCTTGTTATTGCGTTAATGGCTTTGGCTGTTATCTGGGGAGGTGTTGGTAATACTTTGATATCATATTTCCCTGGAGTTGATTTTCTTATAGATAATGCTAAAATAGCTTATGAATCACTCTTTATAAATTAAAAGTACCTATAAAAACCCCTAACAATTCTCGGTATAAGAGGAAAAGGGGCTATTTTACCAAAGAGTAAAATTCGTCTTTAAATTTACTGAGGTAGCTGTCTATGATAAAAGCAACTGACGGAGCAAAAACACATACCGTTTTACCGTTTAGTATAAAACTGAGGTCTAGTATGATATCTAAATCTTTTTTGGTGCCTTTGCCATCTAGAATTTTTGCCCAAAGTTTGTTTGCCCAGCCTATT